>JBCCIA010000050.1:0-20684 GCA_039028475.1 Spirochaetota bacterium
ATTTCGCATATTCCTGATTTTCAAATTTCACCACTTACCGGGTATTGTTTCAAAATAAGCCGCGCGTATATCTTGTCAACTTTTTATTAAATGTGTTATAAATATATTTCCACCAAAATATACCTTCTTTCCTAAAAACAAGCCCTACTATTGTCTCTCTTTAAATATCTTGCAAGACACAGCCCTAAGAATCCTCTTTACTAAACGCTGAGAACGCAAAATGATGGCCTCAAGGATATGCAGAGCCTATGAAATTATTAAAAAACGGAGATGTATTCTCCCAACAAACAAACCAGCAGGAGATCGCCGATTGCATTCTCAGCCTAGAAGATGATGATTTTTGCATACTAGAACAAGAAAATGAAGATTATATGCAGATGTGCATTGGCGAAGAAGTGGAAACATCATTTATTGAATACAAAAACAATAGTACCAATGAACATTTCCAAGCAACATATACCGATAGAGAAGAAGTCATTACTGCGATGACGAAATACTTGCAAAACGACACCTCCTACAAACAAATGTTCACCTGGAACAAAATTACCTACTAAAAAACTATGTCAAAACAACAAACCCCCAACCAGCAAAGTCTAAAGATGCTTCTAGACATTGCATCCTTCTTATCTCCGTACAAAGCGGCGATTACCGGTGCCGCGATAGCTTTGCTATTTACCTCAGGAATGACTCTTTCTCTAGGACAGGGCTTTCGCATCCTCGTCGACAAAGGCTTTGCCATCGGCTCCCAGAAAGAACTCACCCAATCCATTGCGATTATTTTAGTCATCGTTTTTTTTCTCGCTTTGGGCACCTTTGTACGCTTCTATTTGGTGTCTTGGATTGGAGAGCGTGTAACAGCTGACATCCGCAAAGCCGTTTTCAACCATGTCATAGGGCTACACCCAGGCTACTTCGAAACCAACCTTAGCAGTGAAATCCAATCACGGGTCACCACAGATACTACGCTATTGCAATCGGTCATCGGTTCTTCTGTCTCCTTGGCATTGCGCAATACTTTGATGATGTTGGGAGGGGTGATCTGGTTGTTTATTACCAACCCCAAACTCACTGGGATTGTTATGATCTCCGTTCCCTTAGTATTTGCTCCCATACTCATTTTAGGCAGGCGAGTCAGAAGGCTGTCGCGTGATAGCCAGGACGAAATTGCCCATGTCGGCTCCTATATCGGTGAATCTTTGCAAAACGTCAAAACAGTGCAAAGCTACAACCACCAGGATATTGATAGACAAAACTTTGCCGAACACGTCGAGGCTGCTTTTGCTGTTTCCGTGCAAAGGATTCGCCATCGCTCTTGGCTCATTGCTCTTGTTATGGTTCTAATTTTCAGTGCCATTGCTCTAATGATTTGGGTAGGCGGCAACGATGTCATTGCTGGTAGGATCACCGGTGGAGAGCTTATGGCATTTGTATTCTACTCTTTTATCGTAGGTTCTTCGGTAGTGGCGGTCAGCCAAGTCATTGGAGAGCTACAGAGGGCAGCCGGTGCAACCGAGAGGCTAATGGAGCTATTGCACGCAGAAAACCTAATTTTAGCCCCCGTACATGCCGAGCATTTGCCACAAACCGTTAGGGGCAAACTTAGCATTGAAAAGCTACAGTTTAGCTACCCCTCCAGACCCGAAAGTGCTGCCATTGCAAACTTAGACCTTGACATTGCAGCTGGTTCCAATGTCGCGCTGGTTGGCCCATCTGGTGCAGGGAAAACGACCCTATTTGACCTACTGATGCGGTTTTACGACCCACAAGCGGGTATGATTTCTCTAGATGGAGTTGGCATCAAATCCTTACCACCAGAGGAATTACGCCAGCACATCGCCATTGTCCCACAACAACCAGCTTTGTTTAGCGATAATGTAAGGGAGAATATCCGCTACGGTAGGCCAGATGCGACGGATGCAGAAGTAGAGAGAGCCGCAGAAGCCGCCTTCGCAACAGAGTTTATCGACAATCTGTCAGAAAAATACGGCACCTATTTGGGAGAATCAGGAGTGCGCCTTTCTGGAGGGCAAAGACAACGCATTGCTATCGCCAGAGCTATTCTGAAAGACCCCAAGATTCTTTTGTTGGACGAAGCGACAAGCGCTCTGGATGCACAAAGCGAGTACATGGTACAGCAGGCTTTGGAAAAACTCATGCAAAACCGTACCACCCTCATCATTGCCCACCGCTTGGCTACTGTAGTCAATGTGGATAGAATTGTCGTTTTAGAGAATGGCGAATTGGTAGCAAGCGGTAAGCACAAAGAACTCCTTGCCAGTTCTCCTCTATATGCAAGACTCGCAGAATTACAGTTCGATCAAGGACTTACTACCAAATAGATCATACTTTTATAGGAAACCCACCCTAGCAGTTTTTTTAGGGGTGGGTATATGTTTTATAAAGCGTTTTCTAAAACAGTTTTCGCTTTCAAATCAAAGACATTGGCTCGAATTCCTTCTAAGCCTCCTTGAGCCATACCGCTGAAACCATTTGCTCCCAAACCGTAAGTTCCCTTTTCTCCTAACTTATATTCGACATGACTCACTTCATAAATAGCTTCATAAGTAGCGATTCCCATAGAACTTCCACCATGTCCTCCTAAACCTCCCGAACCATCGCCACCAACACCACCAGAATAACCATTCTGCGCAGTACCAGCTCCAGGTGCACAATTATTGCCCCAAAGATCACAGTGGATGCAGGTTTGGCCAATTCCACCGGCACCGCCAGATCCACCTTTGCCACCAACACCACCTTTACCACCTTTACCACCTTTACCACCTTTACCACCTTTACCACCTTTACCACCTTTACCACCTTTGCCACCTTTTTGGGTCTCAATGATTGTGTTTTCCAATTTCAGTTTAGAATATAAAAGCATAATGCCTACTGAGTTCCCACCAGAAAAGCCACCTTTACCTGCGTTCCCTGGATTTCCTCCTGCGCCCCCAGCACCTCCTTGGGTTGCGCTATGAGTAAGCCAACAACTATCACCAGCGCCTCCGGCGCCTCCACCACCTCCATGACCATTTCTTCCCTCATACCCGTTATAATTCACAAACTCTCGTAAGCCCCAATAACTTTCAAATAATCGTTTTTTTTCAGCTTCATAAGCATCCATATCTCCAAGATTGAGATAGTGTTGCAATCGAATCTGAATATCCTCTTGGATAACCTTTAAAGTTAACATTTCAGATGTACGAATAGTATGCGCATATATAAGATTATAAGTTGAAATAGTGGCATGAGCTCCGTTTTCTCCATGAGTAGGGTTACGAACTCCAGCATGAAGGCTAAAACCTAACAATCTCGGTCTATATCCAAGAAAAGGCAGAACATCTATTCCTCCTTCCCCTCCCATTGCACCACAAGAAACAGTTGTATAAGCAGTATAATCATAAAGATTTGGACGAAAGAGATCAGTATTTGTTTTATATTGTTTATATGTATGGCAACCATTATGACCAAACTGGGTCCCTACCCCCCCATCATTTCCTTTGGCTCCGTCACTCCCCTTTACACCATCTTCTCCCTCCCAGCCAGTACCTGATTGTATAACAGAATTTCTAATTGTCAGTAAAGAATCTACATGGTACAGTGAAACTCCATAGGAGGAAGGATTTTCTTTTGTTCCCCCCACACTGGTGATTTCAAAGCCATCAATATAGCTGGGAGTATGGAAATCTTTTACATAGATACCATAACGTTTTGGCGATTGAATCTTAGTGGAGTTGGCAGCAACATCTCGGTTCCAGAACTCATCGTAACCACCGAATAAACTGACTCCACCTGTTTGCATATCAATCGCTTCTTCATAGGTACCACTAGCTACTAAAACTTGGTCTTTACCTGCGTTATTTTGCGCTTGGATAACAGCGTGTTGGATTGTGGCAAATGGAGCATCCTTTGTACCAGCGTATTCATCGTTTCCATCGCGCTGTGAAACAAAGTAAGCTCTCTCTACATTGCCATCAATCTCATCGCAGTTCTCATCTTGGTTGAGTAAATCAGGCAAATCGTTTGCATCGGTAACAACACACTTTTCTTCTTCCTCAGAATTTTCACCCGTACTGTTTTGCTCTGATGAGTTATTAGTATCTCCATCACCAGTGTTGTTGCCGTCTGTTGGTGAGGACTCAGATCCAATATTGCCTTGCAAAGCTATGGGAATCAAAGAAGATAGATCTCCTTCAGAATCTGGCTTGATGCCGTTACAAGCTTGTAAAAGGAATACAAATAGTATAAGTGTTGTGAATCTTTTCATTTTTCTTTTCCTAATATTTTATTGGTTTCTTAAGCCATTCATAACAGAAAAAAAAAGCCTGGCAACCAGAAAAAGAATTTGTATGAATTTTAGAACAAACTAATACGAAAACCAACCCAATGGTAAATAGCAGGAACGAAATGAAAAGTTGAATAAGGAATACAATCTGATGTATTCCTTATTTATTATTTCTAGCGTGTCCTAAAACCTGTCTATTCTTATGTAAGAGGCTAGCTGCAAGAGCTTGTAGCTTTGTTTTAGAACAGGCTGTTAGAGAGTTTCTAAAAATGTCTTTTGTCGTTCATCTAAAGCAGGAGGAAGCAGTACAAATTTACCAACATGATTCTTAGTAGTAAACTCCTCTTGTGCATCGGCAATTTTTTCTAAAGGAAATGTTTTCGCCACAAGTGGTTTGATTTCATCTCGTTCTATATAACCAACTAAATTAGGAAATACCGGTTCATCCCATGCAGTACAACCAATCAACAAAAGATCTTTCAAATAAAAAGTACGCATATCTAATTCTACAAGTGGACCGGCAATGGCACCCGAAGAGGCAAAACGGGCTCCCCGACGCATGACTCGCAGCATATCTGGAAACTTTTCTCCAGCCACATTATCAATCACTACGTCTACAGAAGATTCTCCTAAAACAGCAACTATATCATCTCCCCGGTGAATAACCCTATCAGCTCCCACAGCCAAAACTTGTTCTGCTTTTGACTTACCTGCAATAGCAGTTACTTTTGCTCCACGGCGTTTGCACAGTTGGATGACCGCAGAGCCAACACCACCCGAAGCACCAGCGACCAAAACATGGTCTCCAGTAGAAACTTGGCACCTATGTACCATGTTTTCAGAAGTTCCATACGCGCAGGGGATAGTTCCTAGTTCAACATCCGTCCAATCAGATTCAATGGGAAAGGCTTCTGATGCAGCAATCTTGACAAATTGTGCGAAAGCCCCATCAAAATCGGACGCCATCCAGACATTTTCCAAAGAATCCCAACCCGCGCTGCGGATGCAGGCTCGGATCAAGATTCGTTTGCCAATGAGTCCCTTGTCTACTCCTTCGGCAACAGCGACAATGCGACCACAGCAATCTGTTCCTTGGATGAAGGGAAAGGGGGTCGCCTCGTTCCAGCCGCCATCTGTTTTCTGTCTCTCTCGTTCTTGCCTATCACCAGATAAGTTTTCCGTTCCCGTGGAAACTGTGTTAGAATACCAGCCCAGGCGGGTGTTGATTTCCGTATTGTTCACACCGGCAGCGAGAACGTGAACGAGTATTTCTCCCGCTTGTAGTTTTGGTATAGGTACATCTCGGTATTCCAACCTCTCATACCCACCATTTCCTGTCGTAACAACAGCTTTCATAGTAACTTCATCGCTTTGCACAGCAAATCTATCTTTTGTCGTATCACTCATAGTATAACCACCACATCGTATTTCTTATTTAAAAAAGTGCACTTAGGCTTACGTAGTACATTCTCCCTGGCAATGGATAACCTACTACATCAAAGGCTCGTTTGTCCAAAATATTTTTGACATCAAAAGAGAGGTAGAGTTCCTGTAGCCACTTTTTTTCCTCGGTTGGAGGGGATTCAGGAGAAGGAACAGGCTTGGTAATGAAATAATAGGTACAATAAAAATTGAACAGCCATCTTCCTGGTTCATAATTCAAATACTCATTGCTACGATCCTTGTAAACAGCACCTATAAATGTGGCTTCTGCTCCCGTCTTGAACTTCTTACTACGGTAGTGTATACCCGAATGCAACTCGTGTAAGGGTCTGAGTGTTAAATACTTTCCTCTGAGAGAAGGGGCATTGGAAGTGTTGATAGCTCTCTGGTAGGTGTAGGTTGTTTTCCATTGCCAACTCTTGTACAAAGAAAATTTCTGATCTAGCTCCATACCACGAATGCTTGCAGAATCGACATTTTCGGCGCGAAAGGTAAACTGAGAATTCGGAATAAATAGGATCATATCTAGGATAGATTTGTGAAAGTAGGCAATACTGGTTTTGGATTGTATCCATTGGAAATCTAACCACAACACGGGACCTGCATCCCATGCAACGCTTTGTTCTGGTCGCAGGTCGGTATTGCCAATGATAGTTCCCCTCTCGCCAAACAACTCTATAAATGTAGGAATGCGTGACTCTCTAGATATATTTGCCTTCCAGCTCAAACGATAGGTATTGCTTTGCCAAGGGATTGCCAAAAAGCCTAGTTTAGAATTGGTAAAGCGGTTGGTCACGCGGTTTCTTTGCAGCAATTCCACAAAACTCTGCTCCTGCCAGTCTTCATTGAACCTTCCTACATACTCCTCCCAAAGAACACTAGGAACGATGCGCAAACGCTTGCGAAAAAAGCGAAATTCATCTTGTATTTGCACTGCGTTGTGTGTACGGAACTTGCGTGGGTTTCTATCTACGGTATTGTGCAAGTTATCCTTATCCTCACGGCGAAAGGTTTCTCTCTCACTGGCTACTAAGAATTTAAGGATTTGGTAGTACTGCAATAGATAAATTTCGGGCAGTAGTTGTACTCCGTACTGTTGCATATCCGTACGCGCATCTTCTTGGCCAGAACCCAATTCGGTACGCGGGTCGTATAAATCATCTCGGCTTCCGGTATAGAAGGCTCTGGTTTTTAAATTCAAAAAATCCCAAAATATACCTTTCGACTGTGTTCCAAGTGCAGTCGTATTGCGTAGGTACTTGCGTTTTACCTTTTCAAACTGGTTGTTCCCCTGACCAGGTATGCCTTGGAAACGGTAGTTAAAATCATTCAACAAGGTATAGGTCGTTTTTTCTCGGCGATAGGCGAGATTGGTAGTAAAATTGTAACGATCGAACCAAGCGTTTTTGCGTCTCTCATCGAAGTCATCGAAGGTATTCAAAACAGGAGTTCCATTGTCATTGCGAAAGCGAAAGTTGCCATCAGACTTCTCTTTTTGTACGAACAAAGAATAATCTAAGTCTTGGTAGTAATTGGCATGGAATGCTTTCAGCTTATAGGTTCTAAAACTACCTCCTGCAATGGAAACTCTTGTTTTCTTCTTCTTTTTTCCTTTCTTAGTTACCAGATTCACGGTACCACCAATAGCTGAGGCAGAGAATCCCAAAGCAGTACCACTTTTATAGATTTCAATTCTCTCCAAATTGTCAAAGGGTAGATCGGCTAGATTCACCTCTCCGCCTTGGTTGTTCTGCACCGGTATACCATCGATGTAAAAGCTGACCTGGTTGGCGTTAGAACCACGGATCGATAGGGTTGCATAGGAACCTAAGCCGCCATACCTACGCACTCGTACCCCAGATTCTCTTTCCAAGACCTCTTCTATACTTTGGTAGCGATTTTCATTCTTTTTTAAATCGATGACTCGCACAAACCCGGCTGGGTCTTGTGCTACAGAGTCAGACCTTTGTAAGTCTTGTTGTGGTGATTTTGCTATTACCTTGATCTTTTCTTGGGTTTTCTCCGTCTGATCTGCCCCTAAAGCAAATATGGCCAGACCAAAAAAGATAACAAATTGTTTCATTACGGAATCCAAATCAAATCTGTAGGGCGCAAACCTATATTTACTGGCGATGGCAATAGACGAGCATCGTTCTGATTGGTATTGTAGATCATCACCCCCGGAGTTTCAAAACTCGCATCTCCTACATAAAGGTAGCCATTTGGTGCCAGTAGCATACCAGAAACAAAACCAGTGGAAGCCGGATAAAAAGCCAGGTCGGCGTTTTTCTCACCTGTACTGGGGTTGAATCTTTGGATCGCAGAACTAAAGTCTTGGAACATAACGTTGGCATAACCGACCGTATCATTTTTAATGACCACATTTAAAATGTCTCCCGCAGCAATTTGCTCTGTATATAAAAAACGTGGCAGAAACTCTTTGCGGTTGAGGTTAAAGGCTTCTACTCCTCCATCCAAGCGGAAACTAGAGCCAGAGAACCCAGAAGCAGCAAAAACAATATGAGGCTCACCGGATAGAGTAACCAAAAATAGCTTTCCCCGAGGATTTGTCGCTTGCGTTTGGTAGGTAGCAACAATGACATTGGTAGAAATATCGATCTCTAAGAGTAACGAATAATCTGCAGGTGGCCAAATAGAAGTCGGATTGTTTCGATCCAAGCGTTGTACTGCTGCATACAAACGTCCATCGTGTAGTAAAAGCCCGCTCACTTCAGGAATACCATCTGCATCAGCATAGGGAGATAGATCGATACTCGCGGTGATCTGTGCAGCCTGTGGGTTTACAGAAAGGATACGCGCTTCGCCATACAAACTGATATACGCCTGGGTTTCACTGATAAAAGCGATACCGTGCGGATTCGAACGGGCACCTAGTGAAAACTCATTTTCTGTTAGATTGGCTAGGTTTGGATTGAGGATTTGCAAATTGTCACGATTCAAACGATTCAACACATATACTTTGGAATTGTAGTAAAAAGCCACCGCATCGGAATGAATATTGGTATAAGCTCCAGCTACAGAAACCCCATCTTCGGTCATCGTGCTGAACCTTCCCGCAGGACCTAAATCACTCGAAACAATGCCAACACGTGAAGATTGTCCGACTCCAAATAAAAAGGTATAAAAAGGTGGCGGTTCGATGTCTTTGACGGGATCACAAAAATTCATAGTAAGTAGCAACAAACAGAAAATTTGCCTCATACTTCCCCTTTCCCCCAACCAAAGCTATTGATTTTCCTGTACAAGGTACGTTCTGAAATACCGAGTAGATCAGCAGCACGCGCCCTGTTGCCACCGACAAAGTTTAAATTTTCTAATATAATCGCTTTCTCATATTCTTGCAGCGGTACCCCAGGAAGTACACCTAGCTTGCGAGTAGCTAAACTGGCAGAATCTTGGTAAAAACTATCTGGTATATCGGCTTTACACAGCTCTCCTTCCTGGTACAAAATTACCAAAGTTTCGAGTAGGTTGCACAACTGCCGTACATTCCCCGGCCAAGAATACTCTAAAAAAAAGTTCGTCAAATCCTTGCTAAGGCCTAGGACCGTCTTAGAGTATTTTTGTGCATAGTAAGCAATGTAGTAATTTACCAGGGGAGCGATATCTTCTCTTCTGTTTTGTAAATCTGGTAAAAGAAAACGAACCGTATGCAGGCGAGAATACAATTCTTCGAGAAATTTCTCCTGTCGTATATTTTCAATAAGTTCGGGAGTCGATGCAAAGAGATAAGAAACTTGTTGGAATGTATAAAGGGTATCCCCTTCTTGGTACTGGCCAGTCAATAGCAACTTGTTCAATCGTCTTTGGAAACTGATAGGCATAATTTGCAAGTTTCGCCAGAACAGGGTGATTGCAGAAATCTGGTAGTGGTTGTTAGCGATCTTTTTACACTTTTTTCCCTTACACAACAATGCCAGAAGTACTCGCATTTCGTCTTCCCAGAACTCAGCTTCTAAGAGACAAAAATTGCTATCATTTGGAAAACGTTTGTGATGGATATAGCGGGCTAGGTGGCTTTTACCTGTACCATGGTTGCCTTGGATGAGAAAGGGTAAATCAACATTGGCAATACGATCTACTTTCTCTCTACTATTTACAATCGCCGAAGAGATACCGATCCATGCAACGTCTTGTTTACTCCCATGGTTCTTTGTCATCGTACGTCCAGAGGTACCATGATAAAATTGTTTGGTAGGGAGAAAACCGTTTCACAAATTTTTGCATGCTTTTTTTATCTTCTCGTGGGATTCCATACCACTTCTCGATGCCCCGTCGTAAGCCCAAGTCCCCCATCGAAAAAATATCCCAATGATCCAAGGCAAAAATAAGTACCATTTCGACTGTCCAAGGTCCGATCCCCTTTAGGGCAAGTAACTTTTGTGAAACAAATAGTTTATCGGCTTGTAAGAGTTCTTTATCGGCTAAACTACCAACAATATAACAGCTAGCTATGTTCTGCAAACAGGCAATTTTAGCGCGTGATAGGCCACAACTACGCAAATCCTGCTCTCCAGCTTGCAAAATTTGCCGAGGTTTGGGTACATTGCCCTCGTTCAAGTAAGCAAAACAACGCTTTTGGATAGCATCTGCTGCTTGGATGGACAACTGCTGGCCAATTACAGATTTTACCAAGACATAGAAAGGGGTGCCTATAAGTAAATAGTTGCATTCACCAACACTTTGGATAAGCTCTTTGGTAGGGGAATCGATTGCTTTTAGGAAAGCAACTGCCTGTTTGAGACGGCTTTGGCGTGACTGTGGCAAAAAATCTATGCTTTAGAAGCGGCTTTTTTGTAGCTTGTTCTCCATCGCCGTTTTCTTCTTGTAGAAGTTGACCAGTTTTTCTAACTCACCCAAATCCATGCAACGGATTTTACCCTGATCCAATTTCAAAAACTTATTCTTGGCTAGTAGATCTAAAAGTATCTTCTCATCACGGTTTTCTGCGAGACCTACCATTTTGAGAATGTCACGCACACCGATGTCATAGTTGTAAGGAACTTTCGCAGCAATCTTGACACGGTTTTTCTCTGCAAGCGTCAAGAGGGTGTCAGCAATCCTTCCCTGTGGATCGTTGATCATCAGGTTTGCCAACTGCTTATAGGCGTGCCAGATTCTTTCGGAAAGTAGGGTAATCAGACGAGTTGCGAGTTGTGGTTGTTTTTTTACCATACCTTCAAAATTTGCTTTGTTGATAGCGAGTAGATCCACATCACCCCAGGCAATAGCTGAGGCCGAACGGGGAGCGTTGTCGAGAATTGCCATTTCTCCAAAAATATCACCATTTTGTAGGACAGCTAGCATGACTTCGTTGTTATCAACGATTTTAGTAATCTTGATTTTACCACTTTGGATAATATACAGTTCTTTTCCAGGCTCATGCTCACAGAACATCATCTGGTTGTCTTTGTAGCGACGGTTGAACTTGGTCGTATCAATAGGAGCCATCTGGAAAGGCTGACCTAGGGTTTGCAACTTCATCTTGGCTTGCGCTGCGTATTTGCCATTCTGCAAGTAGCGCAAATAGGCTTGGTACGAGTAAGTGGCATGCTCTGTATTGCCTTGGGCGTAGTAGTATTCACCCATTTTGAACAATTGATTTAGGTCTTCTGTGGGAGCATTGCGAAAGGATAAACGCAGGATTGTTTGGTCGAACTGGCGCAGTTTCATCGAGAAATAACGAATAATTTTCATCGCAACAGGAGTATTTCTCTGGATGAGGGTACCAAAGTGGTCATAGCTCACCGCTATTAGGGTAACCTTAGTAAGAGAGCGCGCCGTTTCAATTTGTGGGTGCTGGCTCATGGCAGCGACAACGCCAAAAAAGTCACCTGGACCTAAAACTTGTGTTGGGTCCTCGCCAATAACGGGGTTTTCGCGTCCAACTCCGACCTTACCTTCTCGAACAATATAAAACTCGTTCGCCTTTTTTTTGCCCTCCACAATAATATAGGAGTTTGCAGGATAAGTTTGCATTTGAAATGCTTGACCACTCATGTACAATCTCCCTGGTGCCAGATTACTCTGTGTTCCTGTTGACTACTGTTTTTGTGCATATATCAGTACTATTCCAATCATTTATATATCAGACCAAGATATATTTCAAGCAAATATATTCTACTGATTTCGTAAATTGGATTTTTTATCCTTTTATTTTTTTCCTTTCTCCAAGGTACCTACAGCGGAAGTCTGTCCAGCAGAACCCCCTTGGCTATCCAATACACCTTGTCCTTCTTGTATTTTTTTCTCTTCCTGCGCGATAGGAAATACATCAGGGTGTAAAATTCGCAATTGGCGTAGTTCTATGTCAGCGTCTTTTGCCAATTTAGAAGAGTACATCTGGTTTTTCACTTCTTGCAAAATTTTTCTACCGCGCGAGTATTCCCCTACAGAGATAGATTTCTTGCCAGCCTGTAAGTAAGAATTGAGACCGTCTTCCGTTGTTGGGCTTTCTCGGTAGACTTTTAAGTCAATTCGAATCGATTTCTCCAATTCATTGTTTTGCCGATAAACCTTACTCAACAACGTCAACGCCTTAATCAAATAAGGGTGTCTAGGATACAACTGCACAAATATATTCAATTCCTCTATGCAGGTATCATAAAATCCATCTAAAAAATACTCATAGGACTTCTTATACGAAGTGACCCCTTGCTCATAGCGATTGCGACCAAAAACCTTGATATAATCCGATAAAGACGAAATAGTACCATCTTTATTGTATTTTACCTGCTTTTTTGTTTTCTGCTGTCCATAGACAAGCGAAACAGAAATACAGACTAGGCTTAGTATGGAAAGGATTTCTCGCATTTACTCTATTTATCGGAATCTTTTACGGATATTTTATCTTTTCGCTTGCAGATTCTCCAAATCCCCTTAGGTTTTTTACATTTTTTTCTACGTTGCCAGAAACTATCCGCCAGAGTTGTGTTAGCAATTGTTCCTGCGTACTCCTTGCATCGAGTTTCTCTACCCAAGGAGGGAGTATTTTGGCATAATCTGCAGCGATCCGCTGCAATTGAGAAAGTTCCTCAAATCTTTCTTTTTCGCTGTTTCTCCCCGAAATACGCCTTATCGCTTCTTCTGGCGGCAATTCCAAATAGAACAAATAGTTGGGCAGAGGAAAGTTTTCCTGTAGATTTGTTTGTAAGATACGCTGTGCAGGATATTCGTCACTGGCTTGGTAAGCTGCTGTGGAATAGTAATAACGGTCTAGAACTACCGTCTTTTCAGCTGCAAGGGCTGGTAGTACATTCTCTGCTACAGATACATGCCTATCCTGCAAAAATGCTGCAAGCTGCTCTTTTTTGCTAAGCTCAAACTCACCTCGGAGAAACCTGCGGATATACATACCACTCGCCTTTTTTGTAGGCTCACAAAACGATACTGCCTTTCTTCCCTGCTCTTGCATATGGACCACTAAATTTTTTACCAAGCTAGATTTGCCACTACCATCTATGCCTTCAATGACTATGAATAGAGGTTTTGCCAATTTTCAATTTCCTAATGGAACATATTTCTTTGCAAGAATGTCCTCTTGCCTGTTCACATATTTGTCGTAGTTGTACAATAAATCACGACGTTTGGCGACGAAACCGGCAGAGCGTAAAAAGCTTACCGCCTCTTCTTCTGATTTCAAACCATAAGAGCGCAAAACATTCTCTTCGATAACTACAGACGAAACATCATCGGCTCCACTCAATAGTGCCAACTGGCCTACGCCTTTGCCTAGCACCATAACAGAAGTTTCGATATGTTCAAAATTATCCAGATAGATCCGGCAAATTCCCAGTACCTTCAAGTATTCGTGTGTAGGTACAGTTCGGATAAAAAACTTCTTTGTCTGGGGTTGGAACGTCCAAGGAATGAACGCCTTAAAACCTTTGGTGCGATCTTGCAAACTACGGATCAGATCCAAATGCTCGATAACTTCTTCCTTGTGCTCTTCCGAACCGATAACGATATTCGCACTCCCTGGCAAACCTACTTCATGGCAAGTTTGCATGGCTTCTACCCACTCCTGTGCACTAGCTTTTTTGGGAGAAATGATCTGCCGCATCCTTTCTGTCAAAATTTCAGCTCCCGCTCCTGGTACCGAATCGAGTCCAGCTGCTTTCAACTCTTGTAAAACCTTCGCCAAGGGCATTCCGGTAATATCTGCAAGGTTACGGATCTCAACGGGAGAGAATGCCCTGATGTGAAACTTTGGGAAACGCTCTTTTACAGCAGACAATAGCCCTAAATAGTAATCAAAACCTAGCTCTGGATACACTCCCCCCTGGAGGAACATCTGATCGGCACCCTTCTGGTCGGCAAACTCCATTTTTTCTAAAACCTGCTCTTTGCTGAGTACATAACCTTTGCCCTTGCCAATTTCATCCATAAAGGAACAAAACGAACATTCTACATTGCAGTAGTTGGTATAATTGACGACACGAAACATGGTATAGCTGGCGTATTTATGTGACAGAACCCGCTCTCTCAATTCACGAGCTACCATTTGTATTTTGAGAAAATCGCCCTCTTCATACAACAACAAGGCTTCTGTTTTAGAAATTCTTTCTCCATCCAATGCTTTTTGCAAAATAACATCAGTAGGGTGGTTCGAAAATAAATTAGTAATCTTCATAGTATCTCCTTTTCCTAAAATCCTATCGGATTTCGAGTTTCTATATGGACTGTTTCCGTATCAGTATTGTAGATTTCCGTTAACAAACATTTACGTTCTACACTGCGCTTGCTACCCAAATGTTGTAACAAACGATTGCTCGCCTCTATAGAAAGTTCTTCAAAATAATGTTCTACTTTTAGACGTCCCTTACGCAACAAAGCTGGATCGATATTCTCTCGTTCCGTATTGAAGGTAAGAATAATTTTTAGCTTGAGAATATCACCTAAAATACCATCCGAAGCATTGAGCAAACCAATTAAATTGTTAGAATTTTCGCTACGGTTGCGAATCAATTTTTCAGCATCTTCGACAATTAGAACGGCATTCTGGTGGTTGAGAATAAAAGTAAGAAACTTTGGGTTGTCGATTTCTTCCATAACATTCAGCGGAACAATGATGAATTCTTTGTCATGGAAATGGGAGATCAAATAGCGTATATAGGTAGTTTTTCCCGTACCTGGTTTACCGTGCAATAAAATAAGGCTCTGCACACCATCGGTTGCGATCTCTTCTTTGATCTTACGGTCTTTTTGCAGGAAAGTTTCTCCATAGTTAAGCGATAGATCAATTTTTTTCCTCGCTTGGAAGGTCTGCTCTTTCAAATACAGCTCTCCACCACGATTCTGTAATATAATAGAAATCTTACTTTCATTGTCTTTTTTGACAAACTTTTTCGCTCTACGGTAGATAGGCAGGATCACCTTCGTGTCTAAGTAGAGAAAATTGATGTATAGATCTTTCAAGGATTCTTCGATCGCAACCATTGCTTGCCGCTCTTCATTTGCAAGGATGATAAACTGGGTATTGAGAAACGGCTTCTTTTTGCCATAGTGGTTTGTTTCGGAACGTTTGCGAACCGTCACAAAGCCATACTCACGCAATAGTAAGATGAGCTTACGGTAGTAGCGCTTTTCAATGATGATCTCAATGCTATTGGGAATGGTCTTAGCCATTTTCACAAATAAGTGATTAGATACCTCTGAACTTACGGTATAATCTACTAAAAAATTCTCTATAGGCATATTTGGTATCCTTTCACTTGGTGACGCGAATTTGTTGCTGTTCGGACCAAGCACGTAGGCTAGGTTCATACATACATTCTGCTTTGGCAGGTTTTACATAAAAATTTCCAGGCAGCTCTGCGCGCATCAAATAGGAAATTTCATATTTGCTATCTTTCGCCATCTCGGTAAAAAAGAACAGCATTCTATCGTCCCACTTCTCTTTGCGAGAGTAGGCAGCCCCACTTCCTTCCCCGTAGGCGTTTTGTCGACTTACTTCAAAACCAGAGGGCAGAAAACTCTCCAGAGCAACATTTTCTAGAGATTTTTCGGCTCGCACATGCAAACGTACCATAACTTCCTCGCCTACTTTGAGAGTTTCTCCGGCCCGCATCTTCTGTGGCACCAGGTATTCTTGGTTTTCAATATCTAGCACACGTTTGACGCGAAAAAATTCTCTTTCTACCCGCAAACCATTGCGGTAAGACTGAGGGATTTTTTGCTTCTTGAGATACAAAGTTCCTGAAAAACGGTAGGTGAAAGAAACATCGGCTTGTTCGGAACCCTGAAGCTGGATTTCTAAAGTCTTGCCTTGCTTATTGTCACGCAGGGAAACGAGCTTTTGCAAAGGAACATTAGTATTTTTATCGTAAGAGAACTTAGCCTGCGGTTTGCCATCAACAACAAAAGTTATCTTACCGGAAGGATTGGGTTCTACTGGATTGTTTTGTAGATAATCAGCAATACCCAGTAAAACGTGCGCCGTTTCTCGGGTAGAGTTCCAAAAGTTTCCACGACTCCGGCGGTAGAGAGAATGTAGGATCTCTGTGGAAAGAGAAGAGGTATCGCCAGCCTGTTGCAGCGCAGACAATACAATCGCACTGATCTCGGTGCGTCCGCCTGTCCACTGCCAGGTGTATTCATAACCATCGGTAAAATAAACACCCTTACTATCTCTTTTTGCAAGGCTCTGCAAACGTTTTAGGTATTTAGGTAAATTCTTAACTTTTTTGTAGAGAGGAGATTCTTGGCTAGCATCTATTCCACTAGCTTTGTCAGACACCCACTGTTTTTGCAGTGTTGCAACTGCCTTCACCAAATAGGCGAGCTGGTAGGCGTCCAAACTATCCACATTTTTGTCCAGTGTGTATAGATACTTAGGGATACCTCCTTCGTACAGAGTGAGCACATAGGTTAAAAAGGCAGCGAAAGAATCTGTGGCTTTTGCATTTTGTAAGATTCTTTTTGCAGCTTTGATTCCATTCGTTATGACAGTTTCCTCAACCGTATAACCTTTTTCCCTCGCCTGGTACAATGCTAAAAGAGCATAAGCAGTCAAGGACTCATTGCCTGAATCCCCATACCAATAGCCCCAGGTACCATCATAGTTCTGCAACTCCGTAATACGACCTATACCTACAAGAATGTTTTTATCCAAATTCGGGTCGATACTTTGCTTTGTCTTTTTGCTTTTCTTCCAAATCTCATCCAAGTAGAGAGCGGGGAGAAACTTACTGATCGTCTGTTCCGTACAACCATAGGGGTAGGTCGATAGGTACTCTAAAGACGACAACAACTTACTCAAAACTCCTGTATGCACCGTAATCTCCAACTCTTCCGGTTGCATCTCTACGTCACGGTTGCTCTCGATAGGGATAGAGGTTAGTCTACTGTGTTTGAGGTCTCCCGTATACAGACGAGTCAGAGATACACCGCGCTTGTGGACCGGCAAAGTATACTCTAACGCATCCTCTCCATGCGTAGTAGAAGCAACGCTATAACTTAGCTTCGCCTCGGTTTTGCCAAAAGGCACTTTACTCTGATAATAGCTACGGACACTCCCCGCAGGGGGCAAGCTGACCATGCGGCTCTTTTCTGGCTGGAGGGTTTTTCCATCCATTTGGAATGTACTTTGCATCCTCGATAAGCCCTGCTTGGAATTATTGGTAACGATTCCTAAGAGAGCAATCTCATCTTTCTCGGTAAAAAAACGTGGGCGTCCTATGCGAGCGATCAAATCTTTGCTCACTAAGATCTCACTTTTGCTTTCCCCTACCCTTCCCTGCTTGTCGTGTGCCCGCGACGTCATACGCCAAGTGGTCAAGTTGTCCGGCAAGACAAAGGCAACTGTAGCCTTGCCATCTTTATCTGTACGAATCGCTGGATTCCAATAGGCTGTGTCTTTGAAGTTTTTGCGAATTTTTTTGTCTTTGCCCGACTTGCCAGCACCGGCAAGTAAACTAATGGGAAAGGAGTAGTTTGTCGACACCCAATTGGAAATGCGGGTATAGAAATAAGGATTCATACGAGGTGTCAAATCTTCCCTAATTTGAAACAGAGCCTCATCGACTACTGCAAGAGAGACATCCGTTTGCAATGGTTGCCCCGTTTCGTCACTCGCTTGTATCTCTAACTCAACCTGTTCGCCTGGGCCATACTTCTTCTGCCCTGGAACAACTGCAAGCTTAACCTTGGTATCCTTATAGGGTATGCTAAGTTCTTGTGTACTGATAAAAAGGGCACGGTTTTTTTGCATTGTTGCCGTTACAAATAGATTCGGTGCGTACGATTTCTTAATTGGGAAACGAACCGCCATGACATTGTTCTCCAAGAAGATAACTTTCTTGTCATAGATATCTTTGCCCTCCAGAGTCAAACAAACAGGGACTCCAGTATACCTTGACTTGATAAGAACAGTAACATCCCCTTCTTCTTGTAGGTGATTCTCACGTAGGGACAATTGTAAGTTTTTAAATTTAGATTGGACCTTTGTTTTGGATGTGTCGTACAACCAAAACACATAGGAACCGGTAATTTCGTTTTGCCTTTTATCAACACCCGTTGCGATGATATCGATCTCACCGGGGGTTTGCAACTCTTTCTCTAATACCAACTTTGCAGTGCCATCCTCACCGGTTTGCACCTGCAACTCGTGTAAGGGCTTTGCATCATGGACATAGACTCGTTGCCAAGGTTTCCAAATATAGCGAAAAAATTTTATGTCCAGCTTGGTAGCCACTGGCTCACCGGCAAAATCCAATGCTTTCACCGTAAAAGACTTTTTGTCTCGGCTGGCAAAGAAATTGTATTCTGGAATAATCTTGATATAAAACTCTCCCCGTCCTACGGTAACTTTTTTGGCAGCGGTCAAAGAGACATTCGACTTATCGACTACCGAGACCTCTAGGGTAATCTCTCTATCATATGGATAGGAACCAGCTTCAAGCGTTAGGGTAGCAAGACCATTGGCATCGAGGTATTTTTCTCCTTCCAGTTTGACACGGCGGTATGAGGTGTTGCGTTCGTAGCCATCTTCCCACCAATAGGTATTGCTCCTATCGTCCAATTTAGACTCATAGAAACGGTAACTCACCAAGGCATTTTTCAACGGAGAGCCAAAGAAGTACTTGGCGTCTACTTTGAAACTGATCCTGTCTCCATTGGTAAAAAACTTGCGGGTCGGAGTGATGTTGATTTTAAACTCAGGCTTGCGGTACTGCTCTACGTAGAAGGTACCTGAATCACTGGAACTTTCCAGCTCGATCTTGTACCTGCCTAAGCTCAGTTTTTTTGGCAGGGTAAACTTTCCATGAGCCGTTCCCCAATCATCCAGAGTTACTTTGCCCTCTACAATCGTTTTGCCCTCTACAGAATCATTTACCTTGTAGCTAAGTTTCTTTTGTGCTAAGGGTAAAAATTTTTCCTTCCTCTCTTTGCCCAGCACTTTGAAGAAAACAGTATGACCCGCTCGGTACGTCGGTCTATCGGTATAGATAAGGTATTTTTTAACTTCATCGTCGAACGAATACGGCGCCCCACTGGCACAAACGGCAAAGTTTGCCTTATCTGCGATTGCATATATATAGACATTTTGTTTTGCAGCTAATGGTAGGTGAAACACTCCGTATTCATTTGTTTTTCCCTGTAGCAGAACCTTAGCACCAGAAGTTAAGAATTCAGCAAAAGATAACTTTTCATAATCCTGGTAGGATTTCTTTTTGGGGGCCATCGCAAATACAATAACTTTTGCATTCGCTAGAGGCTTATTGGTAATTAGGTCGGTTGCATAGGCGAAGATCGATTTCTGGGATCGTTTTACCACTATACCAGTTGTTGTTACCGTGAAGTATTTTTTGGCAAGTGCGCCACCTGCCCCACTCACTTCCATACGGTACCCTCCAGTTGGCAGCGCTTCTTTGACCTCTAAGGCGTTGTACCTCCACTCGTAGGGCTGAAAGTATTTCACCGGTTCTTCCCACTCACGGAATGGCTTTTCTACTTTAGCTGTATTTTGCGTAGAAGCGGAGGGACCTATAAGTTCTGCTACAGATGCCCTGTAGATTCGCACTTTGACTTTTTCCAAACGCAAACTACGCATCGAAAAAGAAACCTTTCTCCCTGGAGGAAAGACATAGCGGCGGGCTGTCAAAGAGACTTCGGCATCACGTGGCTCTAGGGTAAAGTGAAAGTTTGTTTTGCTTTCTCCCTCTTTAAAGGTAATTTTACGACTGGGAATTGTTTTGAAGCCTGCGTGGGAAAGTTTTAAGGTAAACGTACCTGGCTTGATCCCCTCCAGCAAAAAAGTTCCATTATGGTAGGAATAACTTGTATGATGGATCTTGCCACGTGTCAAATTCACATATATATTTTTGGCAGGAATCGGCTTATCGAACCCACCGATAAAGATTTTTCCGGCAATTTTTGCAGGTCTGTACAAGACCATTGGCAAAGAAAATATCTGGCCCGAAGCAATCTCCTTGATAGCCGCCGTTTCCTGCAAATACCCATCCTTGGTAAAAGTCACATTGTAACCTGACCTAGGCAATTTATCAAAGTAAAACTTACCGTCTGGGCCAGTAGTAAAAATCTGCGGTTTTTGCCTAACTGAATAGTCCCTCGCTCTAACGCGAACCACCACTCCTGCAAGGGGTTTCTCATCGGTCGAAGCAACAACGCCGGATAAGATCCCTTCTGGGTCCAACTCCGTTTTCGCCGCAAGATCTTTGACATAGCCACTTGTTTGGTAGCTTACAAAACCTTTTGCTTGTATATGGAATTTGTAATGCACCTCGTCGATAAAATCCTTGATAGCAAATTTCCCTTGCTTATCTGTCTTAGCCTGGTAGTAACCCACTCCAAAACTAGAATTTTTCAATTCAACAACTGCCCCTACCACGGGTTTCTTAGTAAGAGAGTGAATCACCCAACCCCTTATCTCACCATCCTTAAAGTACAACTTGCTTGTAGTGCCCTTAACAGTTTC
>JBCCIA010000051.1:0-20270 GCA_039028475.1 Spirochaetota bacterium
GGCAAAAGTTTCTTTGTACAGCCTTTACCTGTTTTTGTTGGCATTCCCCCTTTCGGTGACTATTTCACAGGGGTTTGCTGCTATTTGCATTTTTACCTTTGCTATAGATTCTTACAGATGTAGACAATTGCAGACAAGATACTGGCATCCTATGCTTATTATAGGTTTCCTACTCTACTACTCGTTATTGTGCTCTGAAATCATATCTATCTGTAAGACTATAATGCTAAAGTCTACCGATTTCCGCACTATTGATTTTTACAAATTTTTTTTGCATAGCGAGATCAGTGATGTTTGGATGATCTTTATCATTCCGATCTGCTCGTATTTTTACCAAAAACACCGGGCAACTGTAAGGCGTGTCTTATGGTTCTCTTTTGCTTTGCTCTGTTTGAGTGGGTTTATTGCTCTTTTTACTCGTTATAGACTTGCTGATTATGTGATGGATGGTTTTCAGGAGTTACCAGGACGAAGGTTACAGCATTATGCAGGGAATCTCACGGGAATTCTCGTTTATTTACCTATAGGGTTTATGAATACCCATCTAACCTATGGTGGCTTGCTTGGTTTGTTTCTTCCAGGTATGCTTGTATGGGGAGTACTGGTTCGAAGGGTGCTGCCTATTTGGAAGTTGCTCATCCATTGGTTATTGGTAAGTCTTGCTTTGGTTTTGTGTTTTTACAACCAAAGTCGTTCGGTATGGTTAGGACTTATCTATGTATTTTTTCTACTCCTATCCGTATTTAGAAATAGGTTCCAGGTTTTCTTTCTCCGTTGGAAATTGTTTGCAGGGGTTGCAGTTTTACTTGTGTGTACATTGACAGCTGGTCTTGTCATTGTGAAAAAGAATTGGTTGTTGCAGCGCGTCTTTACAGAGACTTTGAAAAAGAGAACTACGGAAAACCAGAGGTACTTCATCTATCGCAATACCTTTGGGATGATCCATGACAATATGTGGTTGGGTGTGGGAGCTGGTAGGTTTGCTGATTCGCATTACCAGTATTCACAAAGGATCTTACAAGAATGGGAACAGTTATGGTATGAACTAGAAATTACACCGCGTGGGCATGCCCACAATGACTTGTTACACTTTTTTGCAATTGGAGGACTTTTGGCACTTGTCCCTTTTGTTTTTTTTTGGTCAGCACTACTACGACATTTTTTTGCGAAACCACATCACTTTCGTAAAATATTATTTTCAGGGCCTTTGGTGTTTTTGGTTGCTGGTTTTTTCCAGTGTTACATGCTAGATGATGAAGTCGTCTTACCTCTGTATGCATTCATTGGCTTTTTTTATTCTCCCAAAGAAGAGGTAAAACCCCTAAGGCTTTCCGCTTTTTTTAGTTTTATCGTGCCCACTGTTGTATATATTTTATTGATCTTCCAACGCAACCAAGTATCTATTGCCGATGTGTATACAAGAAAAATCTGGGTAAAAGATCCTGTTATGAAAGAAAAAGTTCTCCAGTCTCTCTACGGGGAAAGGCTTCAGCAGGTTAGCATCCAACAATTGCAGGAAGGATTTGGAATAGAAGGATGTCTGACGCATCGTCATTATTCACAGCCTCCCTATGGTATCCGTGAAAGGCCTTGGCAACTTGGTTTGTTTGTGCCTCCTGAGTCAGAGAACCAACCGGTAAAAGTAAGAGTTGACGTTTGGCAGAGGGATGCTTTTGACCAAGATAAGTTGTACAAAGCACATACTAAGAAGAAATGGCGTAGTTACTCCTTTACTGTAAAGCCGGGGGAAAACTTGCTTCGTTTCTCGGGATTGCAAAAAACGAATCCGTCTCCTGTTTTTCCCAAGAATATCTACTTTTATGATTTTTATTTTTATTATGAAACATTTCTCAATAAAAATAAAAATACTGCTATGCCGACTGTTAGATTTGGTGGACTGTGTGATTACAATTTATAGTTGTATCTGAGAAACACCAGAGAAATACTATAGAAAAAAGTTTGCTACATCTTGCTACTAACAAGAAAAGGATACTTAGGTATGGATAAATACATATTGCAAGTTCAATGTGATGATAGGACAGGCCTAGTACAGAAGATTACCAATGTACTATGGCAAAATAAGCAAAATATCATTTCTACGCATGAGTTTGTTGAAAAAGCTACGAATCAGTTCTTTATGCGTGCTGAGTTTACCGGTGAATGTTATCCGCAATACATTGCTGGACAATTAGAAAATCTTTTACCTAAACAAGCTCATATTGCCGTAAATGCCTATATGCCCAAAAAGGTGATCCTATTTGCATCGAAAGAATACCATTGTCCGGGAGATCTACTTATGCGACACCACTTCGGCGAACTGAATGCGCAAATCCTTGCCATCGTCAGCAACCACCGCAACTTGGAAAGCCTCGCTGGAAATTTCTCTATTCCTTATTTTTATATTCCAGCAGAAAATATGAACCGGGAAGAGCACGAAGCAGAGGTTTTGAGGACTATCGAACCTTACCAAGCTGATCATTTGATTCTTGCAAAGTATATGCGTATTCTTACGCCTGAGTTTGTGGCACAATATCCCCAGCGTATTTTAAACATCCACCATTCCTTCTTACCAGCATTTATCGGGGCTAACCCATACAGGCAAGCTTACGAAAGAGGTGTGAAAATTATTGGAGCTACTGCACACATTGTCAGTGACGACCTGGACGAGGGGCCTATCATTGCACAAGATGTTACGCACGTTGACCACTCATATAGCTGGCAAGAAATGCGTCGGCAAGGACGCGAAATTGAAAAACGAGTGCTGGCAAAAGCAGTGAACCTTTTATTAGAAGATAAAGTTTTTATTACGGGAAACAAGACGATAGTGTTTGATTGAGTAGTTTATTTTCTTACGAAAATAGATTAGTGATAAATATGAAAGTGAATTATAAAAAAGGAGTAGATAGTATGCGAAGAGTTATATCTACATTTCTATTATTTATAGTCGTACCATTTCTTACGGCTTGTTTAGGTGGTGGCCCACCAAAAGTTTGGGTCTTGGGAGATTCGAATGGACAAATGGAGATCCAATTCGATCAGGCTCCACGTGTGGCGTATTTAGGGGCAAAAACATTCAAAGGCAGCAAAGACCCTTACAAACTTGCTAAGGCTTCTATGCGGGTGTTTATGATGGATAAAGAAGGAGATTATACAATCAATTTTAAGAATGCTTCTACAAAAGGAAAGGTAACTTTCAACACGGATGACGCTTTTAGCAAATTGACCATTGTCGATCCCATGCAACAGAAGTACATTGCCCTTGTAAATGTAGGTTCTATCTACTCGAAAGGGAAGAAACCAGCTGTTTTTCCCATAGTGAAGTTAGAGAAACCTGCACAGGTGCATCGTCTAGAAGCTAACGCACACCATACCTTTTGGTGGAGCAATAAGTTGCCATCTTCTTTGATGGGAGTAAGTGTTGCCGGTAGTGAAGCGAATATAAGTGCTTATAAACTTTTTGCTTTAACAGCATCTCTGGTGGAAGGTGTTGAAAAAGAGAAATTAGCACAGCAATTGACACAGATAATCTTGGCCAGCGAAAAAAAGCGTTAGATCGTACTTTTCTTTCCATAGGAAATAAATGGTTTTCTAATTGGATTTTTACTTTACCAAAGTAGGAAAACTGTAAAATCTCTTTCTATGGAAGGAAAGAGTATCTTAAAAAAGATCCCTGAATTTTTTATCCGGCGTCATGCCAATGATCCAGAAATGTATAGCAAAGCATTAACTTTGTTTTGGTATACAACTTTTTGGACGACTGCTTATCTACTTTTTATGGGTCTGAATATATATTGGGGAGCTCGTATTGGAATTATTTACTATGTTGTTTGGTTTCCTGCTATTATTTACTTCTGGGTAGCTATCTTCCTGCATTCTATCAAAACCCAAGGTTATATCATCAGTTACACTGCTAGCTTCTTTACCTTTGGTCTCGCCACATTTCAAGGAGGATTTGGTTCTCCGGCTATTGTATGGACATTTACGGTTGTTCCCGTTGCATCCTATGCTTTTGCTAGTAGCAAGGTAGCAATCCAATTGACTATTGTTGGACTTACCGAGCTTTTTATCATATATATTGCAGAAGAATTGGGGCTATTGTATGGAAATGCTGTACCACCAGAATTTCGCAATTTTAATTTTCTCAATGGACATTTTGTCGCTGGAGTCTTGGTGTTCGTTTTTATGAATTTGATCGAACGAGATCGCCTACGTACCAGAGAAATTATCCAAAAGAAACACGAAGAAGTGCTGGCTCTGAAAGAAAAACAAGATGGTGATTATTTTTTGACTTCTTTGTTGTTAAAACCTTTGAACCGAAACCGCTCCCATTCTAAGATTGTACAGATTGAAACATTGGTACAGCAAAAAAAGCAGTTTGTCTTTCGTAAAAAAAAGGGAGAAATCGGTGGGGATTTGTGTACCTCACATACGATTCAGTTGCATGGGAAAACATACCATGTTTTTTTAAATGGTGATGCGATGGGAAAGTCTATCCAAGGTGCCGGAGGCTCTCTCGTTCTGGGTGCGGTATTTGAAGCAATCCTACAGCGGGCACGTCTAGCTAAGGATGGTTTAGAGGAATACCCAGAGACTTGGTTGCTGAACGCTGTTTTGGAGTTGCAAAAAGTGTTTTATAGTTTTGACGGTAGTATGTACGTTTCGTTGTTTTTTGGCTTGGTAGACGAAGATACTGGATTTATGTACTATATCAATTCGGAGCACCCTTATACAGTAATTTACCGTGACTCAAAAGCCTGTTTTCTGCCTGGAGAACAAATTTTGCCTAAAATCGGTACGCCGTATGAAATGTTTCAAAAAATGACTATCAATACATTTACTCTCCTGCAAGACGATCAAATTATATCTGGATCAGATGGACGGGATGATTTCATTGTACAGGAGGATGCATATGGCAACCGGGAGATCAATGAAGATGAAACTTTATTTCTCCAAGCTGTTGAAGCAAGCAATGGTGAGTTAGCAAGAATACCGCAAAGCATACAAAGGATGGGTCAGCTTTCTGATGATCTCTCTTTGATTTGTATCCGTTATGCAAAAGAGGGTAATAGCAACAAGCAAGAACAATTTTTAGGGACATATCTCACAGAGGCCAATAAGGCCAAAAGCAAAGGAGACTTGGCTACTGCGATAGTAGAATTAGAAAGTGCGTATGAGTTGTCTCCTACAGATATTACTACGATCAGCTTGCTGATTCGCTACTCCTTACAAGCTCATGAATACTATAAGGTAGTTCAGTTCTGTGAAAAATATAGTAGTTTACAGCCTGCTGATGTTCGCTACATTTATTTACACTCGATCTGCTTGCGAAAGTTAAACAAATATACTCTAGCGATAAAAGTTGGGGAACGCCTGCACAAACGTGAAATGGCAGATAACCTTCGCCTAAAAATTAAAAATATCATCCATTTGATAAAGCTATACCAAATTATAGGGAATGAAGCCAAGAGCAGAGAGTTATTACAGGAATATTTGCTTTTAGACTCAGAAAAAAGATTTGTTGCTTTTTTACAACGGGAGTCACTAGGTTTGCAGTAGATAATCATTGATAAACCTAGGCTGATCCAAATGATGGATAGCAAAAATGTTTCGGAGATAGGCATGAAGTATATAATTTCTTTTAGTATAATGATGGCAATCTGTACAACGTTTGCAATTGCAGATGGAACAACTGTAGACAAGACCCTAGCAGAAATGCTAACTGTGCAAGAGGAGACAGAGCAAATCATCTCCAAAATAGATACAGTGTTCAAGGAACACCGAGAGAATCGACAAGTTGTAGCAAAGCCTTTTTTCTTTCATGTCCGTGATTTGATGCAAGGAAAAGTTGCTATTGCTAATAAAACCAATTTCGTCATTCAGGGCATTCCTTTAACCCATTACTATTCCTATACATACAAGAAAAAGACCTATTCTGTGAAGAAGCCGTCTGTGGCTGATGCAAACCATTTCTATTTCCCCGTCTTACCTAAAAATTACAATGCCTCGAAAGATAAAATTCAGATTTTCGTACATGCAAATGTCGATCAATTTAGAAAACTGACGAAACAGCTAACAACTTTTATGAACTTCACCGATGAGGAAAAGTTGATTAAGGCAAAAAAATCTTTTATGCCAGTTCCTAAAATTATCCAAAATGTATATTTGCAAAAGAATATCAAGCTTGCTCCGTCTGATAAAATTTTGACCGTTGATTTAGACGAAATCGAGTGATTCCATACCCCTATTTAGCTAGAGGTATGGGGCTATGGTAGGTTCGTTTACATCGCTGCTATTTCTTGTAAAGTGCGAACTGTAAAGCCTTTGTTTTGGGTTTCTTCTAGACCATCCACCAGAGCTTTTGTCGCTTGTGCTGTCGTTAGGCACGGAACTTTATATTTGATAGCTGCTTGGCGGATGGCGTAAGCATCGTCTCTAGTCACCCGTGAGGCAGGAGTATTGATGATAAGGTCTATTTTTTGCCCGCCAATAAAATCTACAATATTGGGAAAGGAACCTTCGAAGAGTTTATTGATTGCAGAGGACAAAATTCCATTATCAGAGAGGTACCTGTGTGTACCTTTAGTTGCCATGATATGGTAACCCATTTCGGAAAGCTTTCTAATATGCGGAGTAAGCTCTGGTTTTGTCTTGTCGTTAATGCTTACAAAGATCATGCCCCTCTCAGGAGGTTCGTCGCCAGCCATGATTTGTGCTTTGACATATGCTTCTCCAGCTGTTTCTGCAACTCCCATAACTTCACCCGTAGAACGCATTTCTGGACCAAGTATTGTATCCACACCTGGAAATTTGTTGAATGGTAGAACTGCTTCTTTGATGGTAATGAGTTTAGGTTTGCTTTCTGAGCCAGTTAGGAGATCAGGTAGTTTATGCCCCATCATAATCATAGTTGCATACTTTACAATTGGTATGCCGATAGATTTTGCAACAAAGGGTACAGTACGAGAAGCCCTTGGATTTACCTCTAGAATGAATATCTCTTCTCCTTTAATGGCGAATTGGATATTGATAAGACCTTTTACCTCTAGTTCAACAGCCAACTTTACTGTTGCTGCTTTGATTTCACTCAAGACTTTATCAGATAGAGTCTGTGGTGGTAGCATGCAGGCAGAGTCACCACTGTGGATACCAGCTTCTTCTATATGTTCCATGATACCCGCAATGTAAACATCTTTGCCATCGCAGAGAGCATCCACATCAACTTCTTTTGCATCTTCTAAAAAGGAATCGATGAGAATGGGACGTTCTTCAGAAACCTCTTCTGCTGCTTCCATGTATTTATCTAATTCTTTTTCATCGGTGATGATAGCCATGGCTCTACCACCTAAGACATAGCTGGGGCGAACTAACACTGGATAGGAGATTTGCTGGGCAATTTCACGCGCCTGTTCTTTGGTAACAGCCATACCATTGGCTGGTTGTTTTAGAGTGAGCTTGTTGAGAACTTCAATAAATCTTTTGCGATCTTCTGCACGGTCGATAGAATCTGGACTTGTACCTAAAATATTCACACCGCGTTTTTGTAGGTCCATTGCTAATTTAAGGGGGGTTTGTCCACCGAATTGTATGATGATTCCTTCTGGCTTTTCATGTTCATAGATAGCCATTACGTCTTCCAAGCTCAAAGGCTCAAAATAGAGACGATCCGAAGTATCGTAGTCAGTAGAAACAGTCTCAGGGTTTGAGTTTACCATGATTGACTCTACTTTCATTTCTTGTAGCGAAAAAGATGCGTGGCAACAGCAGTAATCGAATTCGATCCCTTGGCCAATGCGGTTGGGTCCACCACCCAGAATCATCACAGATTTCTCTTTAGTAACCTCTGATTCATCCTCTTCTTCAAAACTGGAATAGAGGTATGGGGTTTGGGCGGCAAATTCTCCTGCACAGGTATCAATTCTTTTGAAGACTCGTTTGATCTCTTGCTTTTCGATTTCAGCTTCAATTTCAATTTCTTTTTCTTTGAGTTTGCTAAGAATTTCAGATTTTACCTTGCTAAGACTCGTGTCAGAAGAGATAAGCCCATGAATTTCCGACTTGAGTAGTAAATAAGCTAGCTGTCGGTTAGAAAAGCCTGTCTCTTTCAGCTTTTTCAGATGTGAAAAACCTTCTTTGAGAAACTTCTCTTCTATTAGGTGTATTTCATACATTTGTCTGGTAAACCAAAAGTCGATACCGCACATTTCAGTAATCTCTTCGGGAGATATGCCTTCTTCAAAGGCCAATTTGATGTAGAAAAAACGGACATCCGTAGGACGAGAGATCTTTTTGTGTAGTAACTCCTTTTTCTCAGCAGGAGATAGACCGTTCAGTTCCACCAATTCCTTCAAATAGCCATCTGAACCAAAACCATAGCGTTCGTTTTCTAAGGAACGTAGGGCTTTTTGCAGACTTTCTTTGAATGTCCGGCCAATCGCCATTGCTTCTCCCACAGCTTTCATTTGTACCCCTAAGGTATCATCCGAGTCTTGGAACTTTTCAAAAGAGAAGCGTGGAATTTTCGTAACGACATAATCGATGGCTGGTTCGAAGCTGGCAGGGGTCACTTTGGTGATGTCATTTTTGATTTCATCCAGAGTATAGCCTACAGCTAAAAGAGCCGCAATTTTGGCAATTGGGAAGCCTGTTGCCTTAGAAGCCAAAGCAGACGAGCGAGAAACGCGTGGGTTCATCTCAATCACGATCAACTCGCCATTTTTGGGATTCACCGCAAATTGGATATTGGAACCACCTGTCTCAACACCTATGGCTCGGATAATTTT
This sequence comes from Spirochaetota bacterium, assembly GCA_039028475.1. GTDB lineage: Bacteria > Spirochaetota > Leptospiria > Leptospirales > Leptospiraceae > JBCCIA01. Next base: position 8,781 of record JBCCIA010000051.1, read on the forward strand.
CAGAGACATATCTCGCATGTCTTGGTATTGTTTGTCGGAAAGTGTCTGTTGTGGAGCGACGGTAATAGAGTCACCTGTATGAACCCCCATAGGATCAATATTCTCAATAGAACAGATGATGACGACATTGTCGGCATGGTCACGCATTACTTCTAATTCATATTCCTTCCAGCCTAAAACGGATTGTTCAATAAGGACTTGGTTGATAGGAGATGCATTCATCCCATTCATGGCTTTCTCTAAGAATTCTTCCATGGTGTCACAATGACCACCACCTGAACCAGCCAATGTGAATGCAGGACGAATGATGACAGGAAAGCCAATTCTATCAACGATTTGCTTTGCATCCTCCATATTGGATGCAAGGCCTGACTCAGGCATATTCATGCCAATAGATAACATGGTATTTTTAAAAAGTTCGCGGTCTTCTGCTTTTTGGATAGCATCTACCTGTGCACCAATTAGTTTAACATTGTACTTGTTAAGAATTCCTTCTTTGTGTAGGCTTAGGGCTAAGTTGAGTGCTGTTTGTCCGCCAACAGTAGGAAGGATAGCATCAGGAGACTCTTTTTTGATAATTTTAGTCAGAACGGAAACTGTAAGAGGTTCAATATATGTCGCATCAGCTAACATAGGGTCAGTCATGATCGTTGCAGGGTTCGAATTGACCAAAATGACTCTTAAACCTTGTTCTTTCAGTGCCTTTGTTGCCTGTGTGCCAGAGTAATCAAACTCACATGCTTGGCCGATAACGATAGGACCTGAACCAATAATTAAAACAGAGGAGATTTTTTTATCTAATGGCATATTGGAGACATCTTTTTATAATGTCTCTTAGGCTCAAGCCGGATACCGAAAAACTGGATTTTTTACAATAAAAAAGGGCTAAAAGAGCCCCTTTTTGTGTTTGTACGGTGTTTTAGATGTACTTAAGATTTAGGAATGAGTCTGAAAGTTACACGGCGTTGTGCACGAGCGTCTGCTTCTATGCCAGGAATGGGTTCATTGGCAGAAGCACCCACATACTTAAGTTTTTCTTTAGGAACCTTTGCTTTGATCAAACGATCGTAAAAGCTCTTTGCTCTTCTGGTTGCTAGTGTAGAGTTGGAAACTCTTCCTTTTGCACTGTCAGCGTGGCCTTTGATTTCTAAAATGTATTTTGAATCAGCAGTTTTCGCAAATGAATCAACATACTTGATAACAGTAGGCAAATTTGTCAAAGCCCAGCTATTGAATTGTGATTCGTCTACAGCATACGTATATGGTTCATAGCCACTGGGCCCGCCTGAATAAGTAACACGAGCCAATGCTTCATTTGCCTCTTCGACAGTAGGTACGGCACTTGCTACTGTTTTTTTAACAGGAGGAGGATCGCTTGCACAGTTCATAACGAATATGGCGAAAAGACTGAATAGTATTAATTTAAGTGAATTTTTGTTCTGGAACAAATCAATAACCCTTTTGTTGAAATTTCTTGTTTTCAAAGATTTTAAAGACAGAATTAGTGTATTTGCAACTAATATTTTGTCCTCAATATATCCTTCAATCTATTTTTCATTAGGAAAACAAATATAGCTTTTGAGTATGCGAGTACTATACCTAATTACTAATGTAGACGTATAATTCAATAACTTTTTTCTGCTATTGCACGTTTATCCAACTTACGTATGTTGTATTTGTTACAGATGAGCGGAGGAAGAGTTAGAGTTCTTTCCCAATGACTTATAGCGTATCTGAAAATGAGTATATTCTTCAACCAAAGGTAAGCTGTAAGAGCCTTTAGTAGTGTTTTCATTCAGGCTCTTAGAATTTATCTGGGAAATGGATATACTCTTCTATTATACTTGCACCATACCTAGATACCAAACTATGCAAATGATCTCGCATCTCCTTTCCCTCAGGGTGTTGGGGAGACCAAAGGTTCTGTAAGTTTCCTGGGTCTTTCTGCCGGTGGAATAATTCATAGGTAACACCATTGGGAGTGGGAATGTAGATCAGTTTGAAATTACTACTAAGAATGGCTCTGTGTTTGGCAAAACGCAAAAGTTTGTTGTACTTAGGGTTGGTAATCATGATTTGGTAGTTTTCTTCTGGTACGACCCTGTGAAGTTTGAGGATATTGGGGTAGGGAATGCGTTGTTTTTGGAAAAAATGTTCACCGCGATCGGAAAACCAAACTCCAGTCTCTGAATAGACAAAGCGTTTTTCTTGCGGTCTTTGTGCCAATTTGAGTAGAGACTTACCTTCTAAGTTTGGTGATGCCAATTGGAGAATGTCTAATAGAGTGGGAACAATATCCAAAGAAGAAGTAACCCCAGAATAAACCCCTTGTTTGGCTAGATTTTGTATGCGGTACGAGTTTGGTAGTTTTAACAAGAGAGGCACCTTACTTACATTTTCTCCACGCAAATGCTCTCCATGCCCATGCCCGTGATCAAACTCATATATAGATTCTCCGTGGTCCCCTGTCAATAGAATGAGAGAGTTCTCATACAAGTTTTCCTCTTTTAAAATTTGTATGAAATTGCCAAATGTTTGATCAAAAGTAGCAATGGAAGCATCAAATACATTGCGAATTTGTTGCACATCGTTTTGCTTGGGTTTGCTACTTACACTTGGATCAACGAATTTGAAGTACTTGTACTTGCCGTGGTAGTTTTTAGAAAATTTATTATAGAATGGATAGGGAGGAGAATAGGGAAAGTGGGTGGCAGAGAAGAAACTCGTTACAAAGAGTGGAGAAGATTTATGCTTTTTAATATACCTCTTGAGTTGTTTCAGGAGTCTTGCTGAATCTCCAAAAGTAGGCATTCCATTTATCTCTGGGAAATATTCACCACCGGTGAAAAAGGAGCCTGTTAGGATCGGATAAAGCAAGAAATGGATGTCTAGGTTTTTCTGAATCAGCACGGTGATTGCATTGAAATTTGGGGCAAAGACATCGGCGAAGCCAAAATCGGCTCGTGGGAATACATCGCCGGCAAAATTGGAAAATACAGCGGTTTGGTAGCCCTTTTTCTGTAGGACATGTCCAATTGTAGGGAATTTTCTGTTTCCCAAATTATTTCTTGCTTCTACAGAAGGAAACATATGCATAATGCCATGTTCCATACCGTATCTGCCAGTCAAACTATCTGCCCAACTGGGGAAGGTTCTGGCAATACTTACATGGTGGTCGTTAAAAGACCAGGCCTGGTTTTGCATTGTATCTATATGCGGAGTAATGGAGACACCGTTGCGCTGAAAACCTAAGCGGTCCGCGCGTAGGCTATCGGTTGCTATAATGAAAATAGGAAATTTGTTACTTTGTATGTTTTGTGTTGGTCGCCAATGCTGCCAGGTTTGGTAGCCGGCAAAGAGTATAAATGGGGCTATAAGAAATATACAATTACGGATTGTTAAATGAGTCAGATATTTTTGTGCAAAGAAAAAGGCAAGCAATAGACCCAAAATACCGATAGAGTTTCCATTTATATGAAACAGTAGGAAGCCCCCAAAAAGACAGATTAGGTAGAAAGCAGTGGGGTCTTTCCTGAGAATTGCAAGATACAGGAGTCGCAATAGTGGAGTCACTAGTAGTAGATACACTATACTTGAAAAGAAGTTTGGCGAGAAATTATCAGTCAAAGCATATAAAAGTGGCAGTGCATAGGAATGTCTTAGGTAGAAGAACTCTCCATACAATTGTGGATGGGAAACAATCGAAGAAAACCACAAAAATGTAAGTATAAGCGAGGTGTACAAGCCAGTATAAAGAGTCTTTTTCTTGTTCCGATGCCACAGATACATGACGTTCCACATGATAGGAGTTATAAAAGCAATGTAGAGGAGAAAAATCTTGAGGTTTGTTTGTAAGATATACCAAATATACTGTGTACGGAAAAAACTTGAAAATTCTTTTTCAAGGTCTACCCCCATATAGTGGAAGGAAGTATTGAAGAGGATACTAAATACAAATAAGAATAGAGAAGTATAGAGAGGCAATTGGCATTCTTGCCAGGAAAATGAGATTTTTTGTTCTTTCATATTTTGCGGTATACAGACAAATAGTTGTTGCCATACTTTTTTTCTTCAAAGTCACTACGTTGCAAAGATGTGTGCGATTGTACAAGGAAGATATAGTTTTTTGCATCCATCTCTTCTTGCAGGCGAGTCAGTAGCTTCGAAATTTCCCTGGCTTTCGTTTGCCAAAAGGAATAGGGTAAATCTAAAAAATAACAGATACTCGTACACCAATCGGGAGATTCAGGCAAAGAGAAGCGAAAAGCATCGCGATTGTACAGAGTAATCTCTGCTGCATACTTACCCACTACTTTGCGCAGAGCACGGAACCTTTCGCGTGCCAACTCAACAAGGTACGCTTGTCGCCACCCACGGCTGATTGCTTCGAGGCCAACCTGTCCAGAACCTGCACATAAATCTACGAATAACGAGGTGGACTTATCTATACTTCCCTCTAGGTGTGCCGACTCTAGGATGGAAAAGCAGGCTTTTTTGAGATTCGCAGGGGTAAAGTGTGAGTGGCCCTTTATTTCTGGTGGAGTCGGAATGCTCTTTCCCTTCCATTTGCCAGCTTGGATTACAAGTTTCAAAGAATCTCTGACCTATCCTAATCTTATATCATCATCGAGGAAGGCTTTCTACGTGGTGAGACAAAGTTGTAATCGCTCCTTCCCAAGCGTACTATCATCTGGACTTTTTCTTTCTTTTGCACACCTACCATCTCTTCAAACTCTTTACGTAGTCTGTCCATTTCTGGGTACTCCTGTAGGATTTGGCTCATCGGTTGCAAAACCAATCCTAATTTACAAACAGCTAATTGCAGTCTGCTATAATCACGACCACATAAAACCCAGTCTTCCAGCTCATTTTCTTTTGTCTGTAAAAAACCCAATGCCTTGCTGCTCCCTAAAGCATTGTTGAAGATTTCAATACCAGCATCGACATTGCTTTTTTCGTGCCATGCTTTCTGCCCTGGTTGTAGGATAAAAGTACTGACAAACCAATATTTCCAACCGCTTAGAGCATTGCCTCGTAAACTGATTCCATCGCGTTTTGTATAGATCTCTTCATCGTTGTAACGAAACCAAATTCTACTTTCCTCATTTTTGGCAAAGGTATTGGCTTCTATTGTATAAGCCTGAGAAAAAAGTTTTACAAAGGGTTGTATGTTTTCTGCTAGGTTGTGAAAGTGAAACTGGCTGTACGAAGTTCCAACTAATTCTGTTATCGATTTCCATTCTGAAGAAGAAATTGCTGGTCCCATATATTCGCTGCGATTGGTTGCCCGTATAGGAATCATCTCATATAGAGGGCTGGGGCTAGAAGCCTGCTTTAACCGCTCTAACTTTATATACGCTACTGGTTTTTTCCCTACCTTCTCTATGGGATACTTTCCCTCTGGAAAGAGAGTAATGTTTGCTAAATAACCTTTTGCCAACGCCGCTATTTGCAGTTGCTCTAGAAAGGTACCTTGGCTGATGTGGATTTGTCTTGTACTAGGGTCTGTTTGTAAGAGAAGACGCTTTTCATCCACATAGAGAAAGAGTTCGTTTTCTGTAGCGATGCGGAATTTCCAAGGTTGTGTATTGTGAGCGTTTGCAGCCATTATACCATAGGCAATGGCATGCATGAGTATAGAATCGGAGCTGGTTTCCTTTGCATCTAGGTGTGTTTGCGGTAAAGAGGAACAGTATTGTAGAAAAGTAGGTACAGATAGTAAGGTACTTCCTTGCAGGAGTGTTTTCAAGAAGTGCTTGCGATTCATAGAACCCATTTTTAGCAATGACTTTGTATCCATCTGCATGTCAAGAAAATATCCCAAACTTACGATTGCCCAGCAGTGAGGATACTTTTTTGGGCAGACGAAGCAGATTGTAGTTTTTTTTATAGCCATAATTTGCACTATTTCGCAAGATCTTTACAAAATAGAGATGAGGCAAGCAAGCATTTGAAACAAATTTTGCATACAACTGAAACCAAGAAAGAAACGGCTGTCCTGGTTGGTATTATCAATCCTCAGCAACCTAAACACAAGGCAGAAGAGTATTTGGGGGAACTGGACTTTTTAGCCAAGACTTTGGGGCTTTCTTGTGAATATAGTTTTCTACAAAAGTTGAGCAGGCCAGAACCAAAATATTTCATTGGAGCGGGAAAGGTGGAAGAGGTGCTTGCCTATGTCCAAGAAAATCGAATTGATTTGGTTATATTTGACGATGATCTAAGTCCCTCTCAGTTGAGAAATTTAGAAAAGAAGTTGCAATGCCGCATTTACGACCGGAGTTTGCTGATACTGGAAATTTTTTTACAGCGAGCACAAACGTCACAGGCCAAAACACAGGTAGAGTTGGCTCGCTACCAGTACTTAATGCCTCGTCTCACTCGTATGTGGACGCACTTGGAACGGCAAAGAGGGGGAACCGGTACCAGAGGCGGAGCTGGAGAGAAAGAAATTGAAACGGATAGACGTGTGATTCGCAACCAAATCGCTGTGTTAAAAAAGAAGCTACAGAAGATTGATAAGCAAAATCTTATCCAAAGAAAATCACGTAGCAAGATGGTGCGCGTAGCATTGGTTGGATACACAAATGTAGGAAAGTCTACCCTGATGAATTTGCTTTCCAAATCTAAAATCTATGCTCAAGACGAACTCTTTGCTACGGTAGACGCAACTGTACGCAAGGTTGTAATCAATCGAATCCCCTTTTTACTATCTGATACGGTCGGTTTTATACGTAAGCTTCCTCACCATTTGATCGAATCCTTCAAATCGACTCTTAACGAGGTGATTGAAAGTGACATACTTTTGCATGTGGTTGATATCTCCCACCCTGCTCATGAAGAACAAATTGCTGTTGTACAAAATACACTTATCGAATTAGGGGTGGAAGCAAAGCCTACTATATATGTTTTTAATAAAATAGATCAATTGGAACAAGGAGAAGAGAGCTACCAAATTTCCGATCGCTCTCTTATCCAAGGAGAAGGAATGGATAAATGCTATATTTCTGCCAAAGATAAGTTAAAGATAGAAGCCTTTAAGGAAAAACTATTTTCTAAAGTAGAAGAAAAGCATTATAAGATTTTTCCAAACTATTTGCCTGAAAATGGCAATGGATAAGACACGATTTATCTAAATTTTTAAAAATTATTTTAGCAAATGTTGTTTTGAACGATTTCTCCAACCAGCATCATATTTGCTATTGGCAAAGAAAATGATTAGATCCGCGTCATACTTTGAGCTAACAAAAAACACTTTCTTGTCTGCATCGTATTTGGAATTGGTAAAAAACCATCGACCATCTTTGTTCGCATCATACTTGCTTTTCACACTATACACTATTAGATCTGCATCGTATTTGCTTTTTGCCGAATATACTTTCACATGAGCGTCGTATTTAGAGGATGTCTTAAAGACTCTTAGAGCAAATACATGTGAACTGCTAACTAGAAAAATAAGAAAAAATAGAATCGCTTTCATAAAAAATTCTCCGTCTTATTATAGCAAGTGGAGGTTTCTGTAGAAAAGCAAGTTATTTTAATTGCCTGCGGTAAAATTATTGTTGATGAAAATACTGTTTCTGCAATACTGCTCCGCTATATAAGGAGAAATGGAAAATGCTGTCTTATCTTGTGTATATTAGTATGAGGAATGAATCTTGTACAGATGAGGAAATCAAAAATATCTTGGCAAGTTGCCAGAAAAATAACTCTCACCATGACATTACTGGGGTTCTGATGTATTCAGAGAAGCAATTTGTCCAATATCTTGAAGGAAAGAGAGAGAGTATCTTAGCTTTGTATGATAAGATCAAGTCGGATACAAGGCATAGTAGGGTGATTATGCTTGTCAACGCTGTCACAGAGGAGCGTTGTTTTCCTAGCTGGCAAATGGCCGCAAAACCAGTGGGAATAAATGAAATTACCTATAAAACAAGTATTCCTACGGCAGATAAGGAGGAGTTTGGCAAACTGCTCTCTGGCCAAAAAGAAAATGCTGCTATTGATACTATCAAAAAACTTTTCAAATAGCCAATAATCGTTAACTAGTACCCTTTCTAAAATTGAGGGTACTTCTTTATCTTTTCTGTGAGGGGAGAAACATCCCTTATAGAAAAGGTTGCATGCTAGTTTTGTTCCTAGTGTGCTCATTTTTTTCTCGTCAGGATTTATCAGATTAAGATTCTTGTTTTGAAACTGGTATTCTATGAATGTGCTTCTAACTAAATTTTCCTTTTTTTGCTACCTGACAATCCTTACATTTGTAGTAAACTCTTGTGCATCATCCTATAAGAGAGCTTATAGTAAAAGTAGTGCGGATAGGGCTTCTATGCCTAGGTCTGAGTTAGAGGGCGGAGAGTCTACAGAATTTGATGAAGAGAAAGCCTTTACAGGTAAAAAGAAACCCATCCCTAAGCAGAGAAAGGTGATCTACACTTCCTCATTACGAATCCAAGTAAAAAATGTGAAAAATGCAATTGCCGAAGTTCGGGCAATCAATAACACTTACCAGGGTTTTATCGAAAAATTGCAAACAAGCAATTCCTACAAACAGGCCGTTATGGTTTTACGTGTCCCAGTTGCAAGTTTTGATAGAGCTGTGGAAGATTTACAAAAGATCGGTCGCGTCGATGCCAAAACGATTACAGCCGATGATATTACAGATAAGTTTACCGATGCCGAGTTGCGTTTACAGTCTTTGCAATTGGTACGAAAGCGATTATATGCTCTTCTAAGTAGAGCCAAAAAGCCAGAAGAGAAAGTTAAAATTCTCAAAGAAATTGCTCGCTTGACAACAGATATTGAAGAGTTGACATCTCAGTTAGAGTATTATAAAAATAAATCTTCCTTCTCGACAATTACACTTACGTTGTCTGCATACCAAAGGCAAGTAGCTGTAAAGTATTTGCCGTCGCCTTTTCCTTGGATCCAAGAGCTATCTATTGAAAAACGTTCTAGTCGTTACACTCGTTTGCTATTTGATGTTTTTGCTATAAAAAAGCCCAAAGGCTATTTTGATAAACTCTCTAGCTATAAGAAAAGGAACTCGAATTTTATTTTTACTACCCCTGGGTATAGTTCTGGAGTGCGAATAGGGTATGTTAAGAATTATCCTAATGCAAATTTGGCTTTTTGGTTGCAAGCAGTTCAGTTGGAAGCCAAAAAGCGTTTTTATAAGCGTATTGGTAAGTCTACCATTCGAGGAAAACATAAGTTTCAAGTTTTGGTATTTCAGACGAGCGACGATACTATTTATGTTCTTGGAATACAGGTTTTTGGAAAGCACATTGTTCTTTGCGAAGGCTTCTTTAAAGATAGCAAAACTTATAAAGCATACCGCAAAACTTATGATCGCTGGATTAAAAATGTGGAGTATAGACAATGGCTAAATTTTTAAAATGGTGGATGGCGTTTTTCCTATATACACTTGCTGTTTTTAGGCCAGCTTTTGCTTCTGGCTATAAGGTAACTAGCTACCAACTTTATTTAGTACACCCCCAACCAGAGAAAGCGATTTATCAGATTCGCAAGTTGGCGGCTGCCAAGCAGGGGTATACGCTATTTTTGCAGAATAGCCAAATTAAGATCAGTGTGCCTAAAGTAGCCGCTAAAAGCACGTTACAGAAACTACGCGGTCTCGCATATGTAAACGATGAAGTGGTGCTTTCCTCGGATGTGGGTAAGACGGTCTTATCCTTGCAAACGAAGCTGAGTGTCAAAAAGAAATATTTACAAGATTTGAAAGCGATTTTTGAGGAGTCTGACCTCAACGAAACTTTGGAAATGGAAAAAGAATTGAGTCGAGCCATCCAAGAGACAGAACAAATTCAAGGGCAGATCCAGAAACACCAGGCGAGTTCTCAGAGGGTACTGTTTTCTGTTTCGATTTCCAGAGATTCCCAAGCCAACCATTTGCAAAAACGGCATTACAGCCCTTATCGGTGGGTAAATCGCTTGGGGATCGCAAATATCTATAGCAAGTAGGAGTTTGGTATGAAATGGTTTGTTTTTTTAGCATTCGCGATCTTTGCATTTTCTTGTAACACTGTTGAGGTATCTCACAACTCCAAGCAATTTGCTCATTTTGACAAACGAAAAAGCATGTACAAGTCTATTTCTGCGGATGATGTACGTATCACTGTCTATCCAGAACTTTCCGGGACGGCTGAGGTGACTACTTCTACACTATGGATGAAGGAAGTCATTTTACAACTAAAGACAAAGGGCTATAAGCTGTTACGCCAAAAGAAATACAAAACCAACTCTGGGGAAGTTTTTGCCTTATCTGAGTTTGCGGCATTTTATAACGGACAGCCCTATACCTATGCAGTTGCTATCTTACCAAGAAAGAAAGAGAATTTTATCTCTGAAATTTCTGGACCTAGTGCTGCTTATAAAAAAAGAAAGAAAGAAATCCTCACTATCCTCAAATCGATCCAGCCTGCTAGTTTTTTGAGAGCTATGATCTTATTTTTTGATTGAGTTTGTATTTTAATTTTTTATGATGTTTAAGTGCTCCAACAAGAATCTTCTGTTTGGTTTGTTTTAGAATTAATTCCATAAAAGCTCTTATCATTTGCCAAAAACCTTTTAGTTCGGAGTAGATCGTTATTGAGATCGATCTTTGTGTGGAAGGTTTTAACAAAATTGTACTCAAGATTTGTTCTTTTGCATAGGTTTCCAAACGATTTGCATGCTTGCCTATGAGTAACGAATCAGCAACCACGATGTGACCTTTTTTATAGTCTGTTATAACAACCCAATGTAATAAATCATCCACTTCTCGTTTTATGAGAGTCAAAGCATAATGTGAATTTTGTAAGTGTTGTACCAGTTGTTTTTTGTCATTCGGAGCAATGGGGTATACTACATTTAGTATAAATCCATCCTGTTCCAAAACACGAAACATATCTGTAGGTAGCGTCCCTTTTAGATGTTGCAGAAAGGATATGCTAGGTTTATCGGCACCCAATCGTTGTTTTAAGTTAGCTTTTATTGGATTTACTCCATAGGATTCGTAGATAGCAGCAAGAGCATGGTAGCCACAGGTATATCCATCTTGTTGGTCTCTTGGATAAAGCTCTTGAGGAGATTGTTTTAACTTTAACTGTGTGGGAGAAGGTGTTCTATCTCCAGTAGAAAGTTGGATGAATACAAAACTTAACAGTATGAGTAATAATAAAGTAGTGAGGAAAACTCGAATGATACTAAATTTTTTTTTAGGGATAATTGTTACTACATTTTTATAGGTCATATTTTTCTGATTAGCTTTGTAACAATTTTTAGACTTTTTTCTGTTACTTAAGTTCGTTCGAATCTTCCTTCATCTTGTTTGAGTATAGTTGATTGCTACAAGTCCTCCTAACTTTAGACAAAATAATTTAGCAGCTTAAAAATAGAGGAAAATCGTTGCTACCCAGTGAAAAAAGGATTTGTGCAATAAATCACTTAGATAAATTGGTAGATAGTGTTGTTTCTTGAGAGAAAGAA
>JBCCIA010000052.1:0-20116 GCA_039028475.1 Spirochaetota bacterium
ATGCTATGGTTATGATGTAGTTTTATCGTGTGTTTTGAAAGGTCTTTTTGTTCCCGTTCGGCTCCGCTCAGGGAACGATTTAGCGGTCTTTTAAGATACAGCACCCAAAGCCAAAAGAGCCTGAAGTGAAAAGCTCTCCGTTCGGTCATGACGTGGAAATCTATCCCGAACGGAGAAACCCCAACCCGAAGGTGGTAAAGAAATTCTGTGTCCTATCTGTCCACGGTCAAGTCTTTTCCTCCAACGGGTAACTCAAATTAACAACAAAGGAGTTCCCTATGCAAATGGAACAATACAAAGACATAACCGGTCTATTGGATAGACTATCCGTCGCCGTAGACAAAATGAACGCCCGTCAAATCTCCCCCAAACGACGCCTACACTACCACAGATTGGCACGCAACCAGGTGCAATTTCTGATAAAGTATTGGCGAGAATTGGAAAGGTAAAAAAAACAACAAACCTTGTAGCTTGTGTGAGAGGAGTAGTGGGGCTGCAAGGTTTTAGAAATACAGATAGGAATTAAAACTCTTTAGGAACAAAATTGGGTTGATTCTTAACTTCCATTTGGTATTCACCAAGACCCAGAACCAAATAGCCTTTCTTTTCTGCATATCGTAAAATATTACTAGGAATGCGTAGAGCAGCAAGGATACCAATGACTTTTTTATCTGCATGTTGTGGTAGAAAAAAGCGAAAATCATCAATCTCTTTCGCCATCTCATCAACCTTAGCAGTTTTTAGAGTAGTGACAGTATAATTCAAGAAAGCATAGTCTTCGGTATAAGCATAGGCATCAAACTCTTTGTTTCTACCGCCTTGTTTAAAATACCTGTTTGTGTAAACATAGTCGATAGAAATAGCAAATTTTTCTTGTATAACTCTTGGTAGACTAGGTACCACCATGTCTTCAGCAAGGGTACCAAATTTATTGGAAAGTTCTCCCATTTGTTTGTTGAGTTTTATTCTCTCTTGTTTGCTTTCTTCCTGGTATTTGCGGAACTCTTCTTCCCGTTGGCGTTGTCTTTTTTCATTCTCGTCAATGTAACGATCTATTTTCATTTCTAATCGAGTCTGTACATTGACGAGTTTGTTGTATTCAATGCCTACTGTACGAGTAAACTCTTCATGGGCACGCTGTAAAGTGTCTACTTTTTCCATCAGATTGCTCATTTATTTAGACCTCTCTACTCATAACAAGTAAAAAAAACTAGCAAAAGAACTGATTTTTTTTAGTTTTGGGAAGTTGTAAGTTCTTTTTTGACAGATATTAGCTGTTACGACTATGAGGTTTCTAAAAACAACTACTCTTTCACAAAAGGAATCACCTTCTGCTCTGTTCCCAAATCTTGTTGGAATTTAAAAGTAATAGAAATGGAAGCACCAAAAAGTTCTCCTAGCTCTTGTTGCAAGGGTTCCGAATCCATAGTGCCTCCATCCAAAGTCCGAAGCGACAATTCACAATTGCCATTTTTCTGCTGCACAAATTGATGCTGCGTAATAGGGTATTTACGTAGTATCTTTGAAATATCAATGGGATTGACGATTGTTTGCTTACTTCCCTCAAACAAAACCAGCTTCCTCCCTTGTAGGTTTTCCAGCTTTGGAGTAAGCTCACCACAAGAACAAGGTTGTAAATTTAAAGCAGCAAAATCACCAGTGCGGTAACGTAAGAGAGGGACATAGGGATTACGACCTCCAGTAATGGTAATTTCTCCAACCTCTCCTTCTGGCAAAGAATTTCCCTCTTCATCGAGTATTTCCACAAAGATATCTGTTGGCAAAATATGAAAACTATCTCTATAATGCGGACAAGAATAAGCGATAGGTCCAGTATCATTCAAGGAATAGAAATCAATTACAGGGCAAGAAAACTGCTCTTCTAACCTATCTCGCAAAGTGGGAGTCATAGAAACAGCTGTCGAAAGAAAAGCCTTAGGTGCATAAGAAATACCTGCGTTCAAATATTCAGAAAAAGATATAGGATCACCCGCGAGGAATAAAGGACTCATTTCTTTAATATAAGTTTCTTTATCTTCTTGCCGATTCCACTCTGATGCATGTAAGTTGATCTTTGCATAACCAGCTCCTTGCCAATAGCTATGAACAGTAGAATAGGTAATGGTATTTCTTTGGTAGCAAAGTAAAATGCAAACAACTTCTACTTCAGATTTAGCAGGAAGCTCAATATAGCGATCCAAACAAAATTCAATCATTGGGTCATAACAACCTATCGCAGAAGGATGATTTGGTACATGAATCGCATGTCCAGTGGTACCGGATGTATCATTGACTACCAAACGCTGTAGATCTACATCCAAAGGAACGATTCCCTCCAAATGAAGGCTTAAATCCTCTCGGCTCATTGTTGAGATTGAAAAAAAGTCTTTTGTCAGATCCAAATCACCCACATTTTTACGTAAAAGAGGAGTCTGCGGTAGTAACTGCTCGATCTTACTAAGGATTTTTTTATCAGGATACTTTAACTGTGGTGCTCTCTGCTGAAGCTGCTCGGAAAAACTCTCAACAAACTTTTGATCTTCTTTTAACAAACGATCTCCACACTCTGTATTCCAATGGGGGGCTGCTGGATGTTCTTTAAGTTTTAGATACGTATCTAGCCATTCTTTCTTAAATAAAGGGACACGTTCCAAAAGACTTTCTGGTATACTAACACTATCCAAAATTCACGCCCTTTAGGTAAGCTCTAATAACTTACCAATCTTCTTCACATTATTGTTTTGTGGGTCCAACTCATTTGCCAGAAGGTAGTATTTTTTAGCCGAGTCCTGCTCTCCTTTCAAACGGTACAGATCGGAAAGATTAACTAGATTGTTTACATGCTTCGAATCCATAGAATACAGCATAGTGGATGAATCTATAGACAAATCATAACTACCCAATTTCTTTTGCGAAACAGAGAGGTAGTACCACAAATCAGGGTTTTCTGGTGACTCTTGTAAATGATAACTCAAAACTTGTACAGCTTTCTCGTAATCCCTATTTTTAAAACAGAGCAAGCCAAGGAACCGATTTAATTTACTATGACTTTTATCTTCAGTAAACCTTTCTTCCATCAAAGTGATCGCCTCTAAAATATCCCCATTGTGGTAGTAGCCCTTAGCTTCTTGGAAGACTCTTTCAGAAGGGTCCTGTGTCACCTCCGAGACCATATTAGATAAATCAGAAGTTTCTTGAATTCCAGGTATTTGTTCTAGAACTTCAGCTTCATCTTCCGCATTTTCTTTAAATCCTATCCGGAGTAAGGAAAGATCATCTGTAATCCCACCCACAGATTGAATTTCATCTATGATTTTCTGCAAATCTCCCTGAGATTTTTCCACATAGCCTAAGAAAAGTGATTCATCATCGTTGATAGTTCGAAAAGGTTCATCTGGAGTTAAGTCCAGGTCATCTCTACCATCAGAACCCAAAATTACAACGTCTCTTTTTTGTAAGGAGAATTCATAAACGTCAAATTCAATTTCAGAATCCAAACCTAATTTTCGCAACTTGAGATCCTCTTCGATAAAAGAAGCCTTACCATCGCGGTACAAAACTGTAAATGGGTGTTCTGCGTTGATATACCAAGCCTTACCTGTATCGTTTTCTATGACAAAAATCGTTGCAGAAATTACCATTGTTCCATTGAAAGTCTTAAAAATGGAATGGATCTCATCATAAGTACTGGCAAGCCATTTGCGTGGGGTCGAATCTAATACCCTGTCGTTGGAGGCAGACCTTGCAAGAATTGAATTCATCGCTACTCCCATTACCAAAGAACCCCCAGCTCCTTGCATTGACTTACCCATCGCATCACCATTCATAGCAACCGTATAGCGTTTGAAATTATGAGGTGTTCCTAAGCGAAGGTTTCCTGTAACGCAAATATCCCCCCCTAATTCTGCATTTTTATTGCGAAAAGAGAATGCTTTTTTTTGCCGAATGATAAACTCTGTAGTGATTTCTTCAGATTTATTAGCATTGTAAAATAAAGGTTTCGCGAGAAGAGAAGTTAAAAAGTAATCACCATCTTGCTGGACTTTTAGCTTCTGCACTTCTTCCATTTTTTCTTGCACTTCTTGGGTACGCTCGGCAACTTTGTCCTCTAAGTTTTCTGCATAATCTTGTAATTCTTTTCTTGCTAACTTGATAGAACTCACCATAGAATTAAACGAAGTAGCAAGAAAACCTATCTCATCATGAGTTTTTTGTGAAACCTCTACTTCTAAATTGCCTTGGTTCACCTTCTTTACACCAGAGAGGAGACGATCCAAAGGTTTCACAAGACTGGCGCGAAAAAACTTAGGAAATAAAACTAAGATACCTAGAGTTGCCACCAGAATAGTATAAAAAATTTGACTAGCTGTTTTATGGGTATGGTGTCGGTATTCGGTATAGCTATAACCAACTTGGTAGATAAAACCTTTCTCAACAAAATCAAATTGGGTAAATAGGCTACCTGCATGTCGGTATGTTCTTTTTAAGGAATTGAATTGAATACCATTCAGATACGCCTCATAGCGTTCATTGACAATTTGTATGGCTTTTTGTTCTTTTTCTTCCTGAGTACTTGCTTTGATTTTTTTGCTCATCTTAACAAGCAGAGCTTGCTTCTCCAGCTTTTCCTCTAGGTATATAGCCTCCATTTCAATTGCTTTCGGTTCATTGCTTTCAGGGTTGGCGTACAATAATTCATATTCCTCTTGAAACCTCTGTCCATTCAAAGGCCGCTTCAAGACGTATTCGACAGTTTTAGGTAAAGATTCAAACTCTTTCTGTAAAATGTGCTCTTTTGCATTCTTTACCTCAGTGATTCTTTGGTTGTCATAATCGGACTCATTTACATTTAAAGTTACTTTTCCCACAAAACCGATCACTAATAATAAGGTCACCAGAGAAATTCCCACCAGCTTTATCATAAATGTTGTGGGTTCAGGAGAATTGTTCAAATAAGTAAGAACAATATAGAAGCTTACTAATAAAGAACCGATCGCATATGCTGTCGCATATTGGTCATAAGAGATCACCCCCGCTTTGCTAAGAACATTGGTAAGACCAATCACAATGAACAAAATAAATCCTTTTGCATAACTCTTGGTTCCATGCGCCTCTTTACCTATCGGATTCGAGAATTTCATAAATCCAACCATAAAGCGTTTTTTAAACTTGCCTTGGTAATCAGAATAACGTATAGTTTTACGAATTAATACGGAAAGGGAAATAATAAACATCAGTAAAATTGCCGCTGATAAGGCTTTACCAGCAGTAGTATTATAATGGTGAGCCTGAAAATCATAAAAAATACGGAAAGTCAGAACTTCATAAGCATAGTGAATATAAGAAACCAGTGCAATGAAAAAAGCAATTGGCATCATAAACTTGCCTTCTCTAGCCATATCATCACGTGGAAATTTATACGCAAAACCTACTACTGATGCATTACCAAAAACAACCATTCCTGTTAGCAGTCTATGGTAAGCGCCCCACTCTGCAAAAACGGAATATGCGAGAAAATAGCCAAAAAACATGGAAGCAAAACCTACAAATAGACCAAATAACCATTTAGTAGGTGTAGTAACTCCCCTCCTTGTACCAAGGAAAATGAACATGATGAAGCTAATGATGAAGCAGGTGAAAACCCCCATCGAATAGTAAGAAAGCTGAAACCATTCCATAAAACTTTGTTATACCACAGTCGATATAAAAATCAAGGAGAAGAATTTTATTTTGAAATTTTTTTACTAAATTTATTTCATAAAGAATTCCCAAGAGAAATACATTATGTCTCATCAAAATAAAAGCCTTCTAAAAAAGACTGGTATTTAATTTCATTCTGTAAATACTTACGAGAATTATCTTTGGATTTTCAAAATTATGATTCTAGCTGGATTAGAAACATTTACCCTCACTTATTTTGTAGTCAAGGCAGTAAAGTACCGTAAGCAAAAACGGGTCGGGACTAAACAACTAAAATGTAATGAGAATAAAAAACACAATAAAAGTATTTCTCTCAGTATAGCCAGTGCAATAGGAGCATTGGCATTTACAAAACTGCGCCTTTTGAAATTATTAAATGTATCATTGTTAGGTTACACTACCTACCCTATTCTTGCAGAAACCGAAAAATCATTGCTAAAAGAAAAAAAGATTAAAAATGATTTTCTCAATTCATCAATCCTTATAATTTGTGTTGCTCAGGGCTATTATTTCAATTCTGCTCTTGTAGCTACCATCTACTATTTAGGCAGCAAACTAGTCGCACGCACACGTGATTTTTCCGAAAAAATGCTCCACCACAACTTCCAATTACCGTATGAAACTGTTGTAATCCTTAACGAAGGCAATAAAGTCGAAATTCCATTTGATTCACTAGTAGAAAAGGATGTAGTTGTCATTGAATCAGGGCAAGCAGTTCCCATAGATGGTACAATTGTCCAAGGGAACGCCTTATTGGATCAAAACACCTTAACTGGTGAAGCACAACCTTGTGAGAAACAAGTAGATGATAAAGTGATGGCATCCACTATAGTTATTAGTGGTAGTATTCATGTACGTACAGAAAAAACTGGCAATGATACCAATGTTGGCAAAATCAATAAAATTCTCAATAATACTAGCGATTTTCGTACTAACTTACAGTTACAAAGCCAATCTCTAGCCGATCGGGCCGCTTTGCCTATTCTCATTGGTTCCGCCATCTCTTTTCCTTTGTTAGGTTTGATTCCGGCAACGACCTTATTAAACAGTAGCCCAGGTAATACTTTACGCATTTGGGCATCATTGCAAATACTCAACCATCTAGTATTGGCATCTCGTAATGGAATCTTAGTAAAAGATGGCCGCACCCTAGAAGAGCTTAAAAAAATTGATACCATTCTATTTGACAAGACAGGGACTCTGACTGAAGGAAAGCTAGTTTTAGGAAAAATTCTCCCAACAGCTAATTATTGTGAAACAGATTTACTCAGAGTAGTGGCTTCCGTAGAACAAAAGCTATCACACCCAATAGCAGAAGCAATTCTATTACATGCTCGTAAACTAAAACTATCCCTACTCCCACTAGAGGAAACCAACTATAATATAGGTTTTGGAATAGAAGCCACAACCAACGGAGAAAAACTATTAGTAGGCAGTCATCGGTTTATGAAAAGTCACTCCCTTGCAATTCCTCATACAATTGAAAGCGAAACCCGACACGCAGAGAATTTTGGACATTCCATGATTTTAGCCGCTAGGAATAGGGAGATCATCGGTGCTATAGAACTTGTTCCAACGATTCGTCAAGAGGCTTTCAAAGTAATTGAAGCATTGCGTTCTAAGGGCATCAAACAAATGGCAGTAGTTTCAGGCGATAATGAACAACCAACACGCAACATTGCTCTCCAATTAGGACTAGGTACAAATTATTACTATAATGTTTTGCCACAAGATAAGGCATCTATCGTAGAATCATTACAAAAGAAAGGTCGTCGAGTTTGCTTTATAGGCGATGGCATAAATGATGTATTAGCTATGAAGAAAGCCAATGTATCCATTTCGCTGACAGGAGCCACTTCAGTAGCTAACGATGTAGCAGGAGTTTTACTGCTCCGCAATGGTCTAAACCAATTACCAACTCTATTTGAAATCGGTGAAAGTCTATACCGTAACACAAACCAAAGCCTTTGGCTTTCTGCCTTTGGTGGTATAGCCAATGCAACTGGTGGACTCTTTTTAGGTATGAGTTTAGTTGCATCCACCATTTGGATGAACTGTTTAACCAAGCTTATCGGAATAGTTCATGCACAACGTCCTTTGCAGCGCAAAATAAAGAGCGTAAATAATACTATTTATGCGAAGCCTCAATAACACCAAACCTTTTTCAAACAAGTGATCTTCTAAAATATTATGTCTCTTTATAGTATAGCAATAATAATTAAAAAAATCTTCCGATAAACTGGCAATGGGTATCATTACACTCAATTCGGAGGAATATAGCTATGCAAAGGATTAAAAATGGATTTTTAACTGGTTTTGGGTTAAGCTTAGGTTTAGGTATGGGCTATATGTTTGCTGTTACTGTCGGAACTTTAAATACCTTCTCTTCGGGTAGTAACGTAAGTTCATCTCAAATTAACAGTAATTTTACAACTCTCAAGACTGCCATTGAGACTCTTAATACAGAACAAGAAACCATTGCCTGTATCCTAAGCAGCAATTCAGGAACCATTACTACAACACATTCATCAGCAAGTATTTGGACGAGCGAAGAATTAGACACTCATAATGCATTTGATCAAACCACAGGCGTATTCACTGTGCCAAAAACAGGACTATACCAATTTACTCTAACAATAGATGTTCCAAGTGCCACAGCAGCAGACTGGTTGCAAATGAGACTTCTTTCAGGAGGGTCAACCCAAAAAGCAGGTTATATATTCAAAAATGGATTGGATAATATTTTAGGCACTATTGTACTTACTCAGTATTATACTGTTGGAACCGCAGTAAGTGTTCAATTGGCAATAAATATGTCTTCCTATACCCTATCTACTAATATTGAAAATAACCACTTAGCAATACACAAAATTAATTGAGAACTATTTATGAGGAAAAAATCGTAGTTTATGTCATTCGTATTAGAAAGAATAGTGTGCGAAGCCTGAATGACTCCGCACGAAGGGTAGGTTTATTTTCCTAAAACAAATACCAAGTTTGTTGTAGCAGAACCACCAATATTCAACATCAAGGCATTTTTTACCCCATTGACTTGGTAATCTCCCGCAGTCTTGGTCACTTGCTTGTAAAGATCTAACATCATTCTCGCCCCACTAGCTCCTACAGGGTGACCTGCTCCGATAAGTCCCCCACTTGGATTGATTGGTTTCTTACCTTTGAAGTCGATGATGCCATCTTCAATTGCTTCGTGTTCTTTACCTGGTTTGGTAATTCCAAAAGCAGAGATCGCAGCGTATTCGCTAGAAGTAAAGCAATCGTGGGTTTCGAATACATCGATATCGTCCACATCTACATCGGCTCTTTTATAGGCGTCTTTCACTGCTTGGCGAGTCCAAGGTAAAATGTATTTTTCTCCTTCCGATTCAGCAACTTTTGCATCAAATGTAATCGGAGCTACACGGTGCCCCCAACCTTTGATACGTGGAATACTAGAAAATTTGATGTCACGATCCTTTGCATAGTCTTTGGTATACTTTTTCGATGCCAAAACGACTACTGCTGCACCATCAGTTACTTGCGAACAATCCGTAATGCATAGACGCCCACCGACAGACATATTATGCTCTCCACCACGAGTATTCGCGTGTTCCTTGTTCATAAACCAACTTCTGGTCTGTGCTTTCGGGTTGCGCTTGGCATTGTCGTAGTTGATACGAGAAATTTCCGCAAGAGCACTCATAAAGCGAGATTCTTCAATATCATATCTTTCATAGATCACATCAGCAAGCTTACCGAAAAGTTTTGGAAAAGGAAATTCGATTCCCTTTGCTTCTTTTTCATAGTACGCAGCTGTTCCCAAGAAGTCACCACCAATCGCAGAACTTACGGTTTTCATCACTTCAATTCCAACGACAATCGCTACATCGTAGTCTTCACAACGAATTTTGCTCGCAGCAGCATCCAATGCTACAGAACCAGAAGCACAAGCTGCCTCGTAACGAGCACTAGGCACACCATAAAAAGCTGGATGTACTTCGGTTAAAAAAGCACCCATATGCCCTTGGTTTGCATACTGCTCCGCATCAAAGTTCCCTACGAAGACGCCAATACGGTTTTGTTTGTTGAGTTTCTTAATTTCAGAATAATCAATACCCACTTTTGCAAGAGCGTCATCTACTACCTCACGTAGCATTGCAACGAAAGTTTTACCTTCTTTCGACCAGTTTCTCTGAAAATCTGTTTGTTCCCCACCCAGTACATATACTTTATTGCTCATAGTTTTCTCCTTTTAGCGTACCTTTATGCTCGGAACAGGCTTCTAGCGTCTAGCCTATCCGCTAGTTTGTAGAACTGACCTTTGTTTTTTGCCTCCGCGAGTACGGGAGGAATCTCAATCCCAGCTTCTTCTAAGAATTTTTTCGATTCATTCACACCACCTAGTAAATCAACAAAATAAGAAGCTGGTGCCCAGTTAAACCCAAATCCCATCGCCATATCAGAATTTTCTTTGTTCTCCACAACTTCACCCACAATAGATAGAGAATAACTAATATAACGAGCCAAGAAATAACGGCATAGTTCTGCTTCTAAACCATCGGCATCCTTGATAACTTTTATCGCTCCACTATAATCAGAACCAGCCATTTTCGTTTGTGCTTCTTTGACAAAAGGAATATCAAATTTAGGGCGTGGCTCATAGTCTCCCTTTGCGATGTTATACACGAAAAGCTGCTTTTTGCCTTCCTTATTCTTTACAGATTTGTAAAGACCCTGACCCGATTTAGAACCTAAATTCCCAGCATCAATTAGCTTTTGGATATAGGCAGGCAACTTAAAAGTTTCTTTTGCAGAATCGTTGGTGTTTTCATAAATATTGTCTACAATCGCTTTATGAATATCCAAACCCACAAAATTCACCGTAGCCAAAGGAGGCATTGCACGCCCCGTAAATCCACCCATTACCTCATCCATAAGAGCGATTCCACCCTTATCTTGGTGCTTTTCGGCGAGAATCGCTACTTCATTCATCAATTGGAAACCAATGCGATTTCCAGCAAATGCCGGAGTATCATTGGTGTAAACAACAGCTCTACCCAATGTTTTATCTAGGTATTCTCCGAGCTTTTTGGTAACTTTTTTATCATTTCCCTTATGCGTAACCAATTCACAAAGAATCATCTTATAAGGCGGGTTGAAAAAGTGTGTACCATAGTAATGCTTTTGACCATCTTCATCAAAAGCCTTGGCTAGTCTTTCAATCGAAAGACCGGAAGATACAGTAGAAACAATTGTACCAGGTTTTCTAACTTTGGCAATTCTCTGGTTGAGTGGTTCTTTCACTTCATAGCTTTCTGCAACGAGTTCAAATACCCAGTCGGACTCAGCAACAGCTTTCTCTAAGTCTCCCTCAATGGTACCTGGGATCAATCTAGAACTTATGGTACCTGTTCTTACAGAATTCACTGCCTTGGTAATTCCATCTTTCGCTTTGTCGACACTGCGAGCGAGCATATGCACTTTTGCTTCTCCAAAAGCAGCTATCACTCCGGCACTTCCAGCCCCCATAGAGCCATTTGCACCGATAACCGTTACCGTTTTTATATCTTTCATAGCTTATTTTTCCATTTTTTAGGATTAGGCTTAGAAAAATAAGCAGGTTCTATTTGAAAAGGAGAATTTTATGTGTAGTTACATTTATTGCTTTGTCTAGATTACAAATTGGTAAAAAATCAATTGCAAAGCTATGTAATTAAGATGGTTAGCTTTTAATCATTGTGATGCTGCTTTATTTATATAGGTCAAGTTAGAACCAACCTCTTTATCCATCAATAAATCCATAGCGACTGTATAACTCAGGAGAAAGAGAAGAATTCATTTCCCTATAGGATAGGAAAGAGTTTAATTTGAATATTTTCAAAAGATTAGTTACATATAACTTTTACATATTCCATATCCAATACTTTTTATTCTTGTATAGGTACTTAGCAACAAGACACTTATACGAGACCCATGCTAGAAAACTTTTATTTGAGTAAATTTGCCTTATCCTTCTTTTTTAATATTATTTTTCAGATCTGTTGTGCTACTGCTCTACTGATGATCCAAAATAAAAAAAGCCAGACTCGTTACCTGATTGGTTATTTTTGTACGGAAGCTGTTCTCACCCTTGGATACTTCCTCAGCTATAGCTATATAGATACTTTGGCCATCGCAGGCAGGTTGCTCAGTCTCTGTATTTTACCTTTCAGTTTCTTAGTATTTTTACTTTTAATCC
Source organism: Spirochaetota bacterium (assembly GCA_039028475.1). Classification (GTDB taxonomy): domain Bacteria; phylum Spirochaetota; class Leptospiria; order Leptospirales; family Leptospiraceae; genus JBCCIA01. The sequence goes on from JBCCIA010000052.1 coordinate 11,936, forward strand.
ATCGTATGATCCACCATCATATTACAAAGGCCATGTATGCTTTTGTAAGCACACAGGTGCTCTGCACACTGGCATTTTTTAGTAAAATGCTGCATACTCTACAAAATTCTGTAGTTAGATTTAATTTTGACACCCACTTCTTCCAGATATTGCCCCCACATTTATTGGAGTATTATATTTTCTACCTATACTTCCTCTTAGCTTTTACATTATTTTATAATCTTTTCGTCTACAAAATAAAAAGAGATGGGGTAAGTCTTTCCTTTTTCCTTTTCTTTTTATTTTCCAACATCATACCCGCGATTGCCTATTTCTTATGGGGAAGGCCAACTTTTATCTTTACCCTATCTACCCTACATATTTTGGGAGCCTTTCTCTTAATGATGACGCATGTAAATCATTCCAAGGAAAAAACAACCATCACCATTAAAATTGCAGGAACAGCTTTCTTAGTATTTTTGATTTTATCAAATTTCTTTTCGTATATGGTATTAAATGAAAAGGCAGTAGAATACCATAAATACAAACAGAACAGTTTAGAAGATATGTGGTTAGCCAAAACCTACGCCCAAAAAACTGCCTATGTCCTTTCTAAAAAACTAGTTCTACACCAAGCAAAGAATATCCAAAATCTACAACCGTTGCAGCGAGGTGCAAAAGCATCTTATCGCATAGACACACAGGAGTTTTTTATTTCTTATTTTCTTAAGATAGGAGATAAAAAATTAGAATTTGGCTTCCCCTACTTGGAATACCGGCAAGAGATCCATGACACCGCGATTGTTTTACTATTGTTCAGCTTATTGGGAAGTTTTATCTTTTTCTTAGGCTTGCCGTTCTTTCTCTTTCGTTCTTTGGTAAAGCCAATTGAATCCCTCGTAGCAGGAATCAAGGATGTCAACCAAGGAAACTTCTCACACAAGTTACCTATTTTCGTCAATGACGAGTTGGGTTCTTTGACAGTGTTCTTTAACAAAATGACCAAGTATATCGACCATTCACATAGCAAACTCGAAAAGTTAAACCAAGAGCTCCACAAACAACAGCAGGAATATCTAAATTTATTCAATAACCTACCGGTAGCTGTCTATAGCTATGCAGGCGGCACAAGAGGACATATCTCGAAAGCCAATCCTTTCGCTGTTAAATTGTTTGGTTATGAAAAAGAAACCGAGTTGAGAGATCTTTCTGTTGTTGATTTGTTTATAGATCAAAAAGAAAGGATCAAGTTTGTCAAAAACCTACAGCGTAATGGAACCTGTTACCGACATGAAGTGACCTTCCAACGCAAAGATGGTTCTGAGTTTCATGGTGCCATGACTGCGAGCTTTGTCTTTGATAAGGACAACCGGCAAATCCATTTCGATGGTATTTTGGAAGATATCACCGTTCTCAAAAAGACACAGGAAAATTTGGAAAATAAAACGAATGAGCTACGCGTTACCAACACCGCTTACGAAAAGTTTGTCCCAAAACAATTTTTACAATTTCTCAACAAAGATAAGATCATCGATATTTCCCTAGGAGACCACAAAGAAAAAAAGATGAGTATTCTTTTTTCCGATATTCGCTCCTTTACCACAATTTCTGAAAAAATGTCACCGCGAGAAAACTTCGATTTTATCAATTCATATCTCAAACGTATTGGCCCCAAAGTAAAAAAGTACAATGGTTTCATTGATAAATACATCGGAGATGCGATCATGGCCTTGTATCCAGACTCCATCGATTCTGCTTTAGACTCGGCGATTGAGATGTTAGAAGAGTTATATCTGTTCAACCAAAAGCGGGATACACAAGGTTTGCAAAAGATCTCTATTGGTGTTGGTATTCACACCGGTGACTTAACTCTAGGAATTATTGGCGAAGACAATCGCATGGAAGGTACTGTCATCTCTGATGCTGTCAACTTGGCCTCTCGCTTAGAAAACTTAACTAAAAGGTATGCAGCATCCATTATTATCAGTGAATCCAGCTTTTATATGCTGCAAAATACGGCTAAATACCATTATCGTAAAGTTGACTCTGTGGAGGTAAAAGGCAAACAGAAACTAGTGAGTGTTTACGAGATTTTTAATGGCAATTCGCAGCGGATCATTGACTTGAAACTTGCCACAAGGGATGATTTTGAGGAAGGGATACGAGCTAAGCAAGAAGGCAATTTTGACGAGGCTGCTATGCTATTTGAAAAAGTTTTGCAACGTGACCCTAAGGACAAAGCGAGTCAGCTCTATTTAGAGCGGGTCAAAACAGCACAGCTTTATGGGCAACAAGCAGAACAGAAGTAGAATTTTTACTCTAATTGCTTGAGACTTTTTCCTTAAGCTCTGCAAGAGTTCTAATACACTCAGCACCTTCCTTGTTAAAAGTATTTTCAGAAGTTGTACCGCGTAAGATTCCCAAGAAATGGAATCCAGCGTCTCTTGCAGCGTAATAGTCTTTCAAGGAATCCCCTACATAGGTAATATCTGACGCTTCATAACCAAGTTCTTTGAAATACTTTAGCGTTGGCTCAAAAACCCTAGAGTCTGGTTTATGAAATTCGGTATCATCTGATGCTTGTAAGAGAGAAAACTTCTCCGTAGGTATTTTCAATTGAGCAAGCTGTTGGTAAAGTAAGTTTCTACCAGCAGAAGTTACAATGCCTAGCAAATAGTTTTCGCATAAGTAAGAAAAATTGTCCCAAAAGTCTGGATATACAAGCATGGGAAACTCATCATCTAAGGCTTCATAACGTGTTAAAACTCGCTCAAGATTGTTTTCAATATGGCCAAAGAGATTCGCAAAAAAGTTTCTATAGGGAATTCCCCAATACTCCTCCAACTGTTCATCGGTAATTTCCATTTTATAATAACGCTTTCCCAAAGCCTTAACAGCTTGGAACTTACATTGTTTGGTTTGCACAAGAGTATCGTCATAATCAAATAATATTACTTTTTTCATTTCTTATCTCTCTAACTCTAAAAGAGCTTCATAAGGGTCACCTTCTAATCCAAGCTCAAAAGCAAAAGCAGGTTCTGTTTTGTAGCCCTCTGCTTTTAATTTCCGAATTCTTTGCCGGAATGTTTCTCCTCGTTCTTCGAGCAGTTTGTGTTCAACCAGCATATGACGGTAGCCCATTTGTTCCTCAGTAGGAATGTTCTGGCCAAAGATTTCTATTTCAAATGCATCAAGAAAGAAATTTGCAATAATTGCTGGTGCTACATGTGTTGTATTTCCCCACATTTTAAATTTTTCTTTATAACCAAATTCTTTTTTCAATAGATTTTCGAAACTATCTTTATTTTCAAAATAGCAGATTATATCTAAATCACTTTGCTCAAGGTCAATCTCGATTGGAATAGTTCCTACTAAAATAGGGTCAAAGTCTTTGAGTAAATCCATGATTCGATTTTTAGTTAGAACTTCATAAGCTCGCTTTTGTTTGCTATTTCCTATCTTTAAATAATCGATACTCTTGAAGTCAATGTTTGCTTTCATATTGTTTTAGGTGTTGTTATGTACACCAAAGGCTTGCAAATAAATAGTTCAATACTTTAGAGCTTTGTAACCCAGCTTACTTGCTTCTGAAGGTGGCCTGCCAAAAAACCTTTTGAATTCTCTACTGAATTGCGTCGCACTGGAATAGCCAACTCTTTCTGCCACTGTTTGTACATCGACATCATCATGGACAAGCATAATTTTAGCTTTGTTCAACCTAATTTTTTTGAGATATTGGATGGGTGTGTCAGAAGTGATTGTACGAAAAATGCGAAAAAAGGTAGATTCACTCATCCCCTCTTCTGCTGCTAATTTATTTACTTCTATGGGTTGCGAATAATTTTGGTGTAACTTATACAAAGTCCACGAAATTTTAGCATACTTGCCATTTTTTACAGATAGATTGTGCAAAACACCAGAAGGGTTGTTTAGTAGAGTACGAAGCAGAACTTCTTTCACCAAACTTGGGCCAAGTATCTTGATTTCAATGGGATTCAGCATAGTCTTAATAAGACGCTGTAAAGACTCCTGTAAATCTTTATTCAAATTTCCTTGTTCGACTCCATGCGAATATTTATTGCGGTTGGTTACTTTGACCACATTGGAACTATTGACTATTCTAATTTGCTCTAGTAAATCTTCTATTTTGATTTCGATAAATATTCCAATCAATGGCAATTCACTGCTAGCATAGGTAACACACTCTAAGGGCATTGGTACACCTAACACAAGGTATTTATCAGGATTGTAATCAAAATATTTATCTTCTAAAAATGCTCTTTTGCGACCTTGCAATATAAACACTAGGCCTGGATTGTAGATTACGGGAGTTCTTGCGGTATTTTCTGGAGTTAGAAAAACTTTTACGGAAGGTATTTCAGTTTGTACAAAACCAGACTGGTCATATAAATTATTGGCCTGTGCCAGTTTCAAACCAAGAGGCGACAAGACAGGATTTGTCAATATTGTCTCGCTTTCCATACAACAAAAATCAATAAATGACAGGAATAGGCAAGGATTTTATAGTATTGCCTATTCCCTAATTTTCCTTTTTCGTTTATCCTAAGCATATAAAAATTACCAATGGAGAACAAATATGAAATATTTAAAAGGTGCCTTAATTTTTTTTGCTATTGTGGATTTTGCCATGTTCCTAGTTTACCAAAGCAATCCTGATTTGCTTGCTCCCTTTTTGCCGCAATTCAATTTACAAAGTACAGATCATATCTACCAAAGGTTGGTAGGTAATCTTTTTCTCATGCTTGGTTTGGCTCGACTGTATGGTGCATTGTATCTCCATGAGAAAGGAGCCATCATCGTTTCCATGTGGAGCTGGGTTGTGGAACTGGTCTACACTAGCACAGAATTAGCACATGGACAATTTATGTTAGTTGAAAATATTATGGCATTGGTTTTAGCACCAGCGATGTTGTTTTGGTCTTTTACTTTCTATAAAAAAATGCAATTCGCAGAAAACAAATAAGGTAGAGCAGAAAAAAACCTTTTAGATTCCAAATTAAAAACCAAATATATTTTTCGACTTGGGTATATCAATCCAGACAATAAAACGAGGATGGATATTTGGGTAAAACTGTTCCAACCTATATTTAAGGTTTTTCCAAGTATTGGCGTCAATGCAACAACGCTTGGAAAAGTGATTTTTGATGTTGGTATAGAAGGATTTGGAAGCATTATTTTGAGTAATCGTGATATTTTAGAATACCATACAATACCAAAGAATTAGGAGTTGTGCACTACCACGGTAAGATTTCTCCGTTGGCGTGCCAGAAAGTTCCAGTATTTTCAAGGTTAAGTTCTTCTATTCGCTGCAAAAGTCCACTCACCGACTCTTCAACGGGTATACCACGGTGGCTGGTCATATCCGTCTGCACCATTCCTGGATGCAAGATCCCAACAGCAATTTGTTTTTCTTTTAAATCTACAGATAGAGATTTAGCTGCGCTGTTGAGTGCTGCCTTTGACATACGATAGCCATATCTTCCGCCTGAAGTATTGTCTTCGATAGATCCCATCCGGCTGGTAACAACGGCCACTTTGCTGCCACTTGTTAATAGAGGTAACAGGCAGGAGGTAACTTTCAGGGTTCCTAAAGTATTCACCTGAAACTGTTCCAGTATTGTATCAAAGTTCATATCATCGAGGGACTCATTTTTCCAGATACCTGCATTGTTTATGAGAACGTCTATAGTAACTCCCTGCAACTTTTCAGTGAGCCTTTTTAGATCATCCATATTGCTAATATCCACACCACTTTCCACACGGACTCCCAGCCCTTCCAATTCCTGGTTGCTACTCCGACATACAGCAATTACAGTATTACCCTGCTGCTTCAATTTGCGACATAGCTCTTTGCCAATCCCTTTGTTCGCTCCTGTAACTAAATATGTTTTCATATATGTAACCTCTTTCTTTTGTATTTACTACTTGTCCTTTCTTAAGATTCTACAAGTGATTTTAGTAAAACTGCCATTCCTTGTTCAATAGAGTCATACAAAGGAATAGAGAAACGTTCGGCAACGATTTCCAAGTTCCCTCGTCGCCAATAACCTTCGGGACAAACCAGGATCATATTTTTTGTATCTGCATGTAAACCAAACTCCAGTAAGGTGATGGGCGATTTACTATTCGGGGCAAAGTAGAAAAACTTTATGTCCACCTGGTTCAAGCCATCCAACTCCCAGTCCACTTGTTTTTTAAAGTCTGGATTGTGAATCGACTGCTCCCAACTGGAGTCCCAATCGTCCCGCCTTGGGTTTAGTATTAAAATGTCCAGGTGGGAAAGGGAGCTTTCTACAGACGACTGCCAATCTTCACTTTGGCCATTGTCTATCGTGCCTGCCAGAAAAACAGACTTTCGCTGATCCCACGGAACCGTATGAGGGGGTTTTATAATCTCTGCCATATAGGTAGTGTTCTTGCTATACTTGAGCCAAGCTCATTGTATGAAACTTTTTTTTATTTATTCTTGTTAGGCGACCTTTCTTGTTGAGTCTTCTTTTCTATTATTTTTAAGCTCTCAAGATAATTTTTTTCCGCTTCACTCAAAGTTTTTTGTTGGTATTTTTTATATTCTATTTTCGCTTTTTTTACTGCTTTTTCGTGACTTACTTTGCCTGCTCCTTGCAATAGTTTTTCTCCACTCATTGTCAAGATTTGATCTAAATGCTTTGCCCAGTCAGTCATAGTCATTGTTTCTTCTCTATCCGCTTGGCGTTCTGCGAAATCCAAATAACCAGAAACAAGCTGACCTAAAGAGCGTAATTCTTTTTCATCTAAATAGTTTTTGGCAATGACAACATCCTTTAGGTATGGACGATTTCTTGAAAATGTCATCAATCCCATGAACTCTTTTTCCGCGTCTGCACGATTAAATATAACTTCGGCAGCGGTTTGTCCATGGATGGCAAAATGAATTTTGTTTTGTACTTTTTTAAAAAACTCAATAGATACATCAGCATTTGGGTCGTAATCAATGCTTGTCGCGTAAATATCTAATACTTGCCGATAAAAAACCTTTTCTGAAGCCCGAATATCTCGTATTCTCTGGAGGAGTTCTTTCCAATAGCCACCACCACCAAGATTTTTCAAACGCTCATCATCCATTGTAAAACCTTTACGAATGTATTCATTTAGTCGTTTGGTAGCCCATATACGGAACTGAGTGGCAATCTTAGAGTTCACACGATAACCAAGCGAAATAATCATATCAAGGTTGTAATGCTTTGTGTTGTAATTTTTACCGTCAGTGGCAGTTCGTAAGAATTTCTTACTAACTGAATTTTCTTGTAACTCTCCTTCTTTGAAAATATTCTTTATGTGTTGCGTTATTCCTGGTCGTTCTACTTTAAATAATACTGCTAACTGATCTTGTGTAAGCCAAACATCTTGCTCCTCCAATCGAACATCCACAGTAACCTTTTCATCTTCGGTTTTAAATATTATAAATTCAGAATTTTTATTTTTCATGAACCACCAATGTTTTTGAATGCTGCATTTCTCAGTTCTTCTATTCTTTCCATTCTACAATCTTTATTAAGCCACTGCAAATTCGGTATGTGGCCTCGCGTCAGGTGATTTGAAACCTAAAACTATATCTGATTTTGGGACACCTCTTTCTAAGAAATCGTCTACGATTATAGTATCCGTATTATCTTCTTGCACCCAAATTTTTTCGTTAATTATATCAATGTGAAAGACACAATAGTGAATTCTTTCTGATCCTTTCCAGCCAATTCTATAGAGAAGATAATGGTTGTTTTCTTTATCGAATATCAACTGGGATTCTGATTCAGGAAGGTTTTCTGGTTTTGCCATATCATGTTCTTTTAATACTTCTATAATCATATTCTGGTAGTGCTCTAATTTTTCCATGAAACTATTTTCTCCTTATCAGGGTCAAAAGTAAAATATCTAAGACCATTCTTACTAATAACTTCCTGGTAAAATTCTTTTTTTTCAATAACTTTTTGGATCTCATCGGGAATAGCTAAATATAAAGTTCTATCAGACTTTTTGGTGCACAAAATTGTAAAATAGGATATATTGTCCTAGAGCCTTGTAGAAGTCATGAATTACCGATTGCCCTAAGAAATTTTTAATTTCTACAGCAATTTCTGTAACTCCCTTTTGGGCTGCTAGAACTTTTTCTGCACCCAAATCTACTTTTAATCCTGTATCTCC
>JBCCIA010000053.1:0-20084 GCA_039028475.1 Spirochaetota bacterium
CGAAGGCATGTTCAGAATCAAAGATCTCCAGCCTATTTTCTAAATTAAACACTTCTTCTGTAACAATTCAGTATCCAGATTCACCGTATACCCTTAGCAAAGATACGGCAGTAGAAATAATTCCTTCCCTCTCAGGTGCTATCAGCAATTGTACAACGGCAGAAGATTTTCCAGATGGCCTAAGCCTCGATACTTTGACATGTAGAATCAACGGTACACCGACGAGTACCCAAGCAGCCCAAAATTATACCATAACCGCTGTTGGTGCAAATGCAAGCGTCTCAACAAGTATCCAAATCACAATTGATGAAAATCCTCCCTCAAATTTAACGTATTCAGAGAGCAACTATACCTATACAACTGGTATTTCGCTTGTGACAAATACACCTAGCTTTATCGGGAATGTTACATCCTGTGTAGCAAGCCCAGAATTGCCGAGTGGATTGAGTTTGGCTCCTACAACCTGCACAATCTCTGGAACACCTAGCTCGGCTCAAACTACAACCGAATATGCCATTGTAGCCAGTAATTCTTATGGAAGTACAAGCACCACTCTACTGATTACTATCAATGATAGAGTTCCTACTTCATTGGGCTATAGTGGTAGTCCATTTGTCTACACAAAAGACTATGCAATCAGTCCAGTAAACCCAACGATTGTCGGAACACCAAGCTCTTATTCCATAACCCCAACACTACCTGCTGGACTAAGCATTGATACCGCCACAGGCCAACTTAGTGGAACTCCTGCTGTTCTTATGACTACACCTACGGATTATACAGTTACAGCCAAAAATAGTGCAGGTAGCACGACCACTAGTTTCACAATCAGGATAACTTCTTTTCAAATTTGGTCGGAAATACAAAATACTCTAACTGGGCAACAAGCTCTTGGAGTAAGTGCAAGTGAAACCTTAACAACATTTGGTTCTTTTACAGGTAGTAGTAATTGGCATGGTGGAGTACTCGCTCCCAATGGAAAAATTTATTCTCTTCCCAGTAAAAATTCCCAGGTATTGGCAATTGATCCAACTACCAATACAACATCTTTATTTGGAAGCTTAGGAGATTCTCAAAAAAAATGGCGTGGTGGTGTTTTAGCTGCCAATGGAAAAATCTATGGAATTCCCGGTCATTCTTCGGACATATTGGTGATTGACCCAGATACAAATACGACGACAACTATTGCGACTTCTTCCGGTAACAATAAATGGATGGGAGGTGTTCTTGCTCCGAACGGCAAAATCTATGGAATTCCTAGTAGCAGCCAAAACGTGTTGGTTATCGACCCGGATACAGATACAGCAACAACTTTCGCTTCGCTTACTTCCGTTTCTGATAAATGGTATGGGGGAGTATTGGCACCAAACGGAAAAATCTATGCAATCCCACATAGTTCCACAGAAGTATTAGTAATTGATCCAGATACAAATACAACAACAACCTTTGCTACATTGACGGGCAACTATAAATGGCGAGGGGGAGTCTTAGCTCCCAATGGAAAAATTTACGGAATCCCCAGTGACTCTACTGAGATATTGGTAATTGATCCAGATACAAACACAACAACAACTTTTGGTTCTTTTACAGGGACAAAAAAATGGCATAGTGGCGTTTTAGCTCCAAACGGAAAAATTTATGCGATTCCTACGAATGCAACAAATGTATTAGTGATTGATACAAGTACGAATACAACAATGACATTTGCTTCTCTAGGCGGAAGCCTAAAATGGAGTGGAGGAATTTTGGCACCAAATGGAAAAATTTATACAATTCCTACAAATCATAATAATATTCTAACAATCGATCCCAAATCAAATGGAAGCTGGTCGTCTGATTTCTATACATCACCTTATTTCAACAAGTTTTAGTTTTTTCTTTCTATGTCCAAAACTTCAAAGCTTCTTTCCAGTCGGTTGCCATGCTCATCCACTAGTGTTAGCTTATAGGTACCCGCTTTGGGTTGGATGCTGATTTGGTGGAATGTTTTTGTCTTACCAACATAGGTATCGTTCAAATGCCAAAAGATCTCGGTGTCTGGTATGACGTGCACAGCTTGCAAAACGGCAGCATCTAATTCCCCCTTTAAATTGCGGGGAATTAAAATCTTGGAAGTCGCGGTAGGATAAATCAATGTAATCGGTTGGGTAGTTTCACGACGACAGTCCGGTCGGAAGGGAGGGGGACTCTTGTATTCTGGGTGAAATTTCTTATAATAAAAGGCTTGTACAGGAGGTAACACAAACCAGGTTTCATGCCGCATATTAGTGGTATTCTCGCAGTCTGCATGTACCTGCCATTTACGCTCCTTATCCAAATGAAGTAACTTGTGCTGTGTAGATTGTCTTGTGAATGAGACACCTAGTGGTGCCAATACTCGTTGCAATTCGCAAGGAGCAGAGGGCAAGAGTCCATTGTCTTTGCAAACCTGAAATTCTGTTAGTTGCTTCCAAGGGGTAGCAAACCAAGAAGAATCGTCTAAAATACGAAAAATATCAAAGAGAATAGGAGCCGCAGAAGAAACACCGGATAGTCCCGCAACCCCTTCTCCATTGGCATTCCCTGCCCAAACGCCTACTGTATATTTTGGTGTCACTCCAATGGCCCAAGCATCGCGCAAACCATAGCTAGTACCTGTTTTCCAAGCAATCTTTTTAGAAGAACGAAAATTTCTCCAGAAGTGATCGAGATTAGGCCGCGTTACTTCTAACAGAGCATCTAAGGTAAGGTAGGCAGCAGCTGTGCCAAAACTCTTTTCTATAATCTTAGTTCGTGATTGACCAGCGAGCCAGTGCAAATGCATTCTTTTTCTTCCTTTTGCCTCTGCCGCTAAATTTGCATACATCTGGGTTATGTCAAAGAGTAGTCCCTCTGCTCCACCGAGAACTAAAGAAAGTCCATACTCATCGTACGAACGAAATAGACTTGTCATGCCGGAAGATTGTAAAACAGCATAAAAGCGTTGCACCCCATATTGGTGCAACATATGAACGGCAGGAATATTCAAACTACGGGCAAGAGCCAATTTAGCAGGAATCGCTCCACGAAACTTGCGGTCATAGTTGTTGGGCTTAAAACCTCGGTACCTGACAGGAACATCGGGAACCAAAGTTTCTGACAATATCTCACCATCTTTCAACATTGCCGCAAATAGAAATGGTTTGAGGATAGAACCGGTACTGCGTGGTCTATGGATCAAATCTACCGCGAGACCAGAAGCTCCGCTGGAACCTGCACGACGGTTGCCAATGTAGGCGAGAATCTCTCCGCTACGGTTATTGACTACTAAGGCTGCCGCATTGCCAATACGCTGTGCTGCTAATCTTTCTCCGTGCCGATTGACAATCCCATCTACTTTTTGCTGTAGATAAAATTTGGTGGTACTGGTAAAACGAGAGAGCTGCTTATTCTCACTTGCATTGCCTTGCAAGATCAGCGTATCCAAAAGATGAGGTGCCAATCTTGGCAAAGGAACAGGCTTTTCAGGTAGAGGCTCAACCAAAGCCAATTGTAAATCTGTTTTTCCGAGTATGCCCCGTTCCTGCAAAACTCTCAACAATCTGTTGCGCTTCTTACGCAGGGTGACACGGTTGCGACCGGGGTGGATCAGAGCTGGACTATTTGGCAATACTGCTAACAAAGCCGACTCCGCCCAGCTCAAGGTTTCTGGAGAACGACGAAAATAACGCCAAGCCGCTGTTTCTAAACCTACAATATTGCCACCAAAAGGAGCATGCGTCATATACAGCTGCATAATTTCTTCTTTGCTAAAACGTAATTCAACAAGCAAACTCAAGCACATTTCTAGTAACTTAGCCAAAAATGTTCTCTTAGGATTTCTCTGCCAGAGACGAACCATTTGCATTGTAAGAGTACTGCCACCGCTCACAATACGTCCCCTACGAATGTTTAATAGAAAAGCTCGGGCAATTGCTATTGGGTCGATTCCAGGATGCCAATAAAAACGCCTATCTTCGAAAGCCAGCAAAGCCTGCTTATATTTGCGAGGAATAGGGATACAGCAAGGAAAACGCCACTGCTCATCTATTGCAATGCGTGCTGCCAACAGTTTTTTCTCTTTGCTGAGTAGTACATACGAGTATGGAGTAGCAAAGAGGGGTATCGGCAAAACGACCCAAGCCAAAAACTTTACAGAAAGAAAAGCTAGTAAAGCATAGCAAAGGCAACGAGACAACTTCCATTGCCAAGCAGCTCGGATCGATTCTACACCAAGCCTTATTTGATTTCGATCCAACGACCCTTACGCACACTATGAATGGAAGCATCATACATGGCTTCCACTTGGATAGCTGGTAGGTAATAGCGCCCCTTAAAGGAAGCATTGGTATGGATCTTGATACGTTGGATAGCTCCAGGTGCCAAATCAAAGTAAGACAGCACCCTGTCGTCACGAATATCTTGGTAATCTACCCCAGCAGGACCTCTACCACCGGCCAAACGCTGGTTGTGGATCTGCCAACCAGAAGGAAGGATATGGCTCAAAGCAAGGTTTTTATAAGCACTATTCGACGTATTGCGAATTGCTAATTCCACAAATAGATCCTGTCCATGTTTCAACTGAGTAGGAGAAAACGGTTTTCCTTTGCGGTCCTTGTATACCACATCCAAAAGCAAGCCGTTAGACTTTTCCATTTCTTTGCCCGGCGCCGGAACTCCACGCGAGGTGAGATTGATAAAGAGACTGCCTTTATCATTTGGGTTTTGCAAATAAAGTTTCAGCCCCTGCAAAGAGAGGTTTTTAATTTCTTTGCGGTAAACAGGCTTGCTAGAGGTTATGGTTTGGTTGGAACCAGCAATTTTCAGTTTTACTTTTAGTCCATCCGCAGATTCAAACATTTCTACAAATTTGGCCAAGGATAAGAGAGTATAAGCCGTGGTTTGCGTACTGTACCAACGTTCCCCCGCCATAGCCTTTGAAAGTTTCACAGCAAGTTCTTTTGCCCGCCTTTCTTCCTTCAATGCAGTGAGAGCTTGTAAAATAATAGCGTCATCACGAGTATTGCTACCATAGGTTAGATTCACCTGTAAATAGGTAGCTTTACTGGATATTGCAACACCCTCTATAAGTTTTCTAGCTGCCTGTTTTTGGCCTGCGAGTTGAAAGGCTGCAGCTAAATGCCAACGAGCGCTCACCTGCATATCGTTAACCCTTTCTCGCAAACGATTCATTGCCCCTATATTTGACTTTTGGGCAAGAGCCAGGGTAAATAGACGGTATGCTTGCATGGCTCCTCCATACTTCGTATTGGCTTGCCAATTGCTCGCTGTAGAATATTGGTAACTTTTCCAGGCTTGCAATAACGATTCAGGAACATAGAACCCTTTCTTTTTCGCTTCCACAAGAAAATGCCCTGCATAGGAGGTGCTCCAATCATCAGCAGCATAAGAGCTAGGCCAATATTGGAAGCCCCCAGAGGAAGCCTGTAGACCTGTCAGCTTACGAATCGCAGCTTTGACGTATCTTTCGATACTATTTCTTTCGTCTTGCTTAAGCTCTATGAGTTTTTCAAGGTAAAGTTGGGGAAAGGCAGCCGAAACGGTTTGTTCCACGCAACCATGTGGGTAGTGGATCAAATATTTCAAACGTCGCCCCAAGTTGATAGGCGGAATCGTAGATACTTCCAATGTAGCTGAGTTGGTATTGCGAATGCCATGTGGGATCAAAACTTTCTCCCAAGATTTTCCTGGTTTTAAAATAGCTGCCGTGCTTCGGGTAGTAGGAGGATTCGCAGCACGAAGAGGGATATGAATATCCTGCTTAGAAGTATAACCACCACCAGAGGCTTGGAAACTGACCTTACTGGAGCCAATACTGTTGCTGGTAATCGCAGAGAAATAGACCATTTTTTCTCCTGCCTTCTGCAAAGAAACGATCTTAGTAGGCTTTTCTTGCAATTGCAAAAATTCATCGGTTTTGACAGAAAGCTTCACTTTGCGTATTTTAGGAGAGGTGACAATCACAGAAACTGGCAGCAAAAGTTTTTCACCAGGCCCCAGCACACGCGGCAAAGTTGGTTGTATCATCAGTTTTTGCCGAACGGGAACCGACTTTTCTGCAAAGCCATACGCACCTGGTGAAGTAGCAACGACCATTACTCGCACAGCGCCTATATAATTGGGTAACACTACTTTATGGGTTTTCGAGGTCCCAGCTTTCAACCCGAACGGCCCCAAAAATTTCACGACCGGGGGAAAACGACGATTGGGCAAATTGTCCAGCTTTTCCATCTCCATACCACCACCAAGTGATAACACCCGTCGTAGAGCAGTTCCATAGGCACCTGCGACATCATCGTACAAGTCCCAGGTTCGCACACCCAAAGCCTCTCTAGCGTTGAAATACGTGCGCAGATCTGGTGTCTGGTAGCGTGTTAGACCTAACAACCCCTCATCGACAATCGCCAAAGAGTAGTTCATCGCCCGGCCCTTTTTTTCTCGAATCGTATACAGGGCAGCCTGCATAGGGCGTAACTCTTGCGGAGCTTTGAGGATTGGTGTAAGTTTTGTTTTTTCCGTATTTACCAGTAGAGGAATCACACCGTACAAGCGCAAAGGTCTATCGTTGATTCTGCCGAGATGGGGCTGGATCAGTGTTACATGTACATAGACATTGGGGTTCATCTCTTGCGTAATCTTGATTGTAAACTTATTCTTGCCTTTCTTGGTATCTTCCCAGCGTTGGGAAAGAACCCGGCTTCCGTTTTCTAGGCTTATAAGCGCACGTCCCTTAGCGACCCCTGGTAAAAAGATCGTAGCAGATTCTCCCACCTTGTAGGAAGACTTACTCGAAGTAAAACTAAGGCTAGAGGCGCCGGCACCATCTTTACCAGCACGCGAGCGTCCTGCCCAACCAGGCCAATCAATGTATATGATTTTAGAGCTACAGTGTTTTTCCTCAACGTCACAGGCTCGTAAAAGATAGCGTCCCCACTCTGGATATTTAATTTTAAATTTCCAACTAGCCATGCCATTCCTTGTTGTGACGTCTCCTTTTGCTATAGGGGTAATATTTTTGGAACTTTCAAAATTTGCCAAGTTTTCCTTTGCCTTGTCCCACCAGTAACGCCAACTCATTTTGTACAGCCTAAGCACAACTTTCCGTCCAGAAACTTTTTTGCCTTTTGCACTCACAGAAGTAATTTGAACCTTGTGAAACTTGTCTGTAAGCAGCATATTGCGAGTGGCGTCTCCTTTAGGTATCTTGATTCCTACATAGTTGTTGTAGAAATGGTATGGTATTTGGAAAGACTCTGTCGAAAACTGGCCAGCCTTTTCAAAAACCTTGCTGGTGAATGTTGCTTTCAGGGTTCCCGATGGATTGTTAGGAACATTCAATTCTAAAGGAAATTGTGCTTCTCCCTCTTCATTGAGTTTACCGAACCAGAACTTATTGCTAGCAGCAGAAAAACTACGAGTCACATCGTCGAATTCAAAGCCTTGGAAGCTTGTAAATTTGGTTGTAAGGCTTTTGAACTCTACACTCACTTCTGCTTTCCTATTACTGGCCTTAGCTCCATGCAACCACTGCGAACGCAAAGTGACAATGGGAGCATTCGCTACATAGTACAATACTTTATCTGGAAACTCTAGGTTTATTTTTAGGCGATTGGGTACAACGGTTTCTACCCGCAACATTTTGTCAAAGACTCGTCCGCCTAAATGGACACGTGCCTTCCAGTTCCCAGTAGGTGCATCCTTTCCTGTTGCAGTTTGAAACAAATAATAATTGCCACTACGACGGTATTTCCGAATCGTTTGGATCAAACGGCCCTGTGGGTCATACAACTCCATGTGTAAGGGATGGTTTTTTGGTAATAGCTTATTTTTATCTTCGAGGACAAAGCTCAAAAACATCGTGTCTCCCGGCCGCCAAACACCGCGTTCGCCAAAAATATATCCTTTGGTACCTTCTTTTAACTTACGACCACCTGTATCGAAATGACTGAGTGGTAGCATAGATCTACCATCCAATTTTAAATACCCAGTATCTGAACCGTTGCGAGCGCGTAGATAAAATGGCTTTCCGGCTAACTTTTTCTCTACTAAACCTGAGCTACCGGTCTGGAATGCAGCCATTTTTTGGTTTTGGAAGTTAAAGACAGTAATCTCTGTGTCCAAGGGTTTGGCAGTACGTAAATCTGTAGTAGCTACATAGATCGTTCCACTTTCTCCCATTTTGGCGAGCAAACCTAAGTTGGAAGCAATTACATTCTTTCTGCTTTGTACGGTATGGTTCCAAATAGCGTTGTAATAAGCGTTTGCACAAGGGTCACGCCGTGCTGACCAATCAGAGTTCTCTCCCTCCGATCCATAACTATAATAATCGCCGTCCCAACCACTTTGTTCCACTGGATTCCATTCCTCATCATTGGCAAAAGGAGATTCTTTCTGATGGCTTGTATCGTCTTTAGGGCAAGTATAGCTAGAATTTCCACGATTGATGGAAAGAGTGAGTTGGAATAAACTCCCAGGATGTTTTTTGAATAGATCCGTTACATCTAGATGGAAACGCGTCCAAGTAGGAATTCCTTGCTTCTTCGGAGTCAGGTGAACGGTTTTTCGCCAGATATAACGCCCTACTCGTTTCATTTGCGTATCTCCAGAAAAGTTATTCACCTGTAGAAACTGAGCTATATTATTTGAGGGAATCTTGAAAGCTGTCACTTGTAAGCTATGTATATGTACCGCTTCAAACGCTACGGTCAACTTCTTGTTTTCTGGTAGTACGGTTCCTTTGTCAACAAAACGCACACCAGGTTTCAGACTTTCAAAATTCAAAACTTTGCTATAGGTCTTACCTAAACGTTTCTTCTCACTGTTGCGTACCCCCTCATCCACAATCAATTTCACCTTTCCAACAATTGTTTTGCGTGAATAGATTGTAACAACATTGCCCTTTACACTTAAATTGGTTCTCTTTCCCTGTATACGAACCAATCCTTTGAGGTTTTGTTTTTCTAACAGGGGGTCTGAAAAATAAACGGTAACCGATTGTCCCTTTACAAGATGAGTTTTGACTTCTACTATCTTGAACTCTCCGCGTGCAGGAATGGAATATTTTTCCTCGCCCTTTCTTTTCGATTGGATACTCCTCCCATTATAGGAGATTTCCAATGACTCTGCTTCTTTTTTGCGTATCACATTCGCAACAACAAACTTATGTGTCCAGCGATCTTTCCCATGGCTCCATTGGATAGGTAGAGTTTTACCAGCTTGTGAAACAGTAATAATTTTTTCAACATTGCCAGCTTTTGCCACATCTGCGGTTACCAAACGGCCTTTGAATTCCTGCTGACTTAGGTTGCTAAGATCTGGTGTATGCAGGCCATCCTTATGGATCTCGAAATCCTGCTGCATGACTTCGAAGTAAAAGACAAAGTCATGCAGATCCTTTGGCAGCTCCTTAAGTTTCTCCTTTAGATCAAGCTCTACTTCATACTCTTGCCCCATCGGCAAATCTTTTTCCGGCGTGAAGGTCAATTCGTTGCGAGCTGACCAAACTGCTTTTCCTGTTATATTTGGTGAAATATCTATTAGTTTTGACGCATCGTTGCCAATGTCTGTTTGCTCTACCATATCCTGTAGGAAAACGACCCGAACTTTTGCTTCTTTGGAAACCTGGCCAGCGGTAAATTCTTTCACATAGCTAGACCAACGTGAATCGAGTTTTTTTTTCTCACCTTTGTTGCAATTGCAATTTATTATGCCAAGTAGTAAAAAGAAGTAAATTAGTATCTTAGGAAAATGTCCATAGGTCATAATTATAGATTTAGGATTGTTTCTCATCGCTGACAAGTCTTTTTGGAGTAGTTGATTTTTGTATTGTCTGAACATTTCATTCACCTTGCTAAAATTTAGAATCTCCCGTTACCTCTATCTGGAGTTCTTTGGAGAATAAATCAAGTACCAGTTGTCGTATTTCTTTTTTATTTACCGTATTTTTTCGAATTGCCATATAGTTTTCCCTAGTAATTTTTTTTGCTAAGTCCCCAACAGTTTCTTCTGCAAATTCTATACCTGTTTTATATGCAATCACAAATCCAATACTAGTAAGTACCAAAAAAACAAATGCATATTTAGATACAAATAGTCCGACACAAGATAGTAAAAAAGATACAAGCAATATTTTCACAATATAGTCTTTAGGCTGCAGTATATGCAAATCCATTCCTAAATTACGCCCAACTTGTTTGATAGCAGCTTTTCGGTTCTTTTTAGGAAATAGATCCTCCAGTTTCGTATTTGGTTTGATAGGAATCTCCGGTTGCTGGATTGCCTTTTTGAGCAAGTAGAACGCTTTCAAGGAAGTACAAGTATTCTGTTCCTCTTGTTCCAACTTTTGCATGACAATTGCAATCAGATCGTTTAGAGAGACTACACCCGCTAATTCGTTTTCGACAAAACGTATATCTAAAGAATCTTCTAATCTTTCCAGAACGAAATCGATATCTTCTGAGTCTGTTTGGGCTAATTGATCTTGCATATTTCTAGTAAAGTTGCGATTTTATAACATAGCAAGTGTTTTTTTACCAGAACTTTCTATTTACAACTCACCTACTTCCCCCTCCGTCTCTTAAGCCATGTTGGCAAAGGTGCACTTGTCTCCGTGCTTTTCTTAGTTGTAGTAGAAGGCGATGCATGTATTTTATTTTGTTGGTGAGAAGAATTGCCAGAAGTACTACTTTGTTCTTCCTCTCCTTCTTCATAAAACATACCAACTAAAGTACCTTTCATCTTTGCTAAAAAACTCGCAGTAGAGCCAACCTGTTGTTTTTGTTTTTCTTCCTTTTCATAAAAGAAACTTTTGATTGCTGCCCATTTGCTGTCGGCAACAGTTGTATCTGGACGATTGACAATGAGCTGCTTTGCATTGCTCTGGGCATGGAGTTTACCAGGACGATGCGAATAGCTAAAGTCTTCTACCTCTTCGTCTGATAGAGAGATAACCTGCTGTATCAAAGAGGTATATTGCCTCTCTGGTTCTGTAGACTCTGTTACAACCAACCAATCCCGGATAGCTTTGTGGTTTTCAATAGCTTCAATGGCTTTGATAGATAGGGGATCTTTGCGACAGGCTCGTTCTAACAGCATTGCCAAAGTGCGTACATGTTCGTTGGGTGATTTCTTTCCCAGTTGCAACAACTCAGACTTTTTCGGTTCGAGGTAGTCTTCTTGTGTCAACAAAAGCCTTTTCTCCCCGTGGTGTTTAGCCCACAAACTAGGTTTGATAATAGCTAGCTGGTAGAGGATCGAAAGTAAGGAAAAATCATCTATACGAGACTGAAAAGAACCACTACCTCGCTTAGGGTGCTGGTAATCGGCAAGTCCAATTTCGTTAGCCTTCTTACCGTCTAAAGCGGGCACAAACATCCCATCGTAATCAATGAGTAGCACCTTATTGTTGTCATCGATGAGCAAATTCCCTTCTTGGAAATCTCCATGTCCCATTTTCCACTCTTGCAAAGTTTTAGTGAGTTTGTAAAGGTTGCCAGCGATGATAGGTGCTGTTTGGAAAATTCCATCGTCTTGTAAGTCGTGTTCTATTGCAGACTCTAAACTCACCCCTCTGCCCCACTCCATGACAACAACAGGATAGGAATTCGTCCCTATTTGCAAACCATCCTGCAAGTAATGGAAGTCCAGCATAAACGGAAATTTGGTGATCTGCAAAGTGTCGTGCAAGGCTTGGTAGCGCTCTTTTCTCTGTGCTACATCACGAGTAAAGACTTTTAGTGCGTAACGATTGCCATTGGAATCTTTAAACTGAAATACCGCTCCAAAACCTCCCACAGACATGGATGGTTGTCCTCGGCGGTTGAGTAAGATCTGGATAGAACCACGTTTGAAGAAAGGTATATTGATATTGTTTACATTTTGAATAGCTGCTTTGTATTCTCTAAGAGATGGGTACTTCATTGCTAGTAACCTCAACGGCGGCGACATGGCTTCTCTTGCGCAAAAGAAAGATAGCAACATCGTCATTTTTCATGCCATAGTTGCTCCGGTATTCATCCATCAAATCTGTAAATTCCCATTGCGTCTGGCAGTGCAAGATACTGGTAAGGATATCTTTGATTTGCCCATACTCTTCCAATCGTTTTAAGAAAAATTCACTGGCAGCATCCGTACACAAAAGAATCGTATTTTGCTGAGAACTGATACATTCACTTTCCCTAATGGTAAGGGGGGTCTTGATCTGCAATTTTTCATTGGAACGCAGCAAATCAGGCACATTGCCAAACTCTTGGCTACTCTGGTAGGGAAACGAAAAATCCAAACTACCATCAGGTCTGATCCCCAAGAGTTCTATATCACCAATGCTTAGCATATGCAACTTTAACATTCCCTGTTTTTCCTCAGAAGAAATACTTTCAAAAAGGACAGAGGCTACGGTGGCGTAACTCCCTTCCTGTAAAAACTTTCTTAGAGCAGAAGGGCGTGTAATGGTAGGTTGGAAAGTTTTGCGAATTTGCGTGAGCTGTGCAGCAAAACTTTCCTTTGATATGACATGCTCTTGGGCAATACTCTCTACAATATGCTTAGACCAATTTTTAGAAAAAACTCCTGTGCTAGCACCATCGGAGAGTGTCACCAAAAGTTTACCCGTATCAACTTGCTGGATAGACAAAGAGTCTTCCGTTTTACCAAATTCAAAACCACGCTTTGCTGTTTCAAAAGAAAAATATTCAAACATATCAGAACTCTCCTTGTACCCACTGCAGGACACCCGAGTGCCCTAAGTAGGTGTTTCACGATTAGCCGACTAAGCGAGTTCCAATGTCGAAGAATTTGGATAAATCATCGGGTTGGGCGTTAAACATATACGCTCGTGCTTCATTTCCTGTATCTGGATACAATTCCTGTGCTCGTTTGAGAAACTGCTCTGGTAGGATAGAAGACATTTCGTACAACCCGTTCTGGTGCTTGTCGCTGCCTGGTTGTTGGGTAGGAAAAACAATGGCTCCCTTGCTGTCACCACTGATATGGATGTTCATAATAATCACACCACCATCTTCCGTTTTTACATTGTTTTGGATATCCACAGCTGTGTCTACTGGAGAATCACTTGTCCACTGGCCATCGCTCACGTGGATCAGAACAGGTGGAAAACTAAGAGGATGTTTTTCAACCCAATCTTCTAGGATAGATTTAGCCTTTTCAAAACCAGCTTTCATGTCGGTGTTGGCTTGTTCGGTAGGGTCTTCTATCCAAATCGGTCTGTCGATCTGCACACCATCAAATTCCCCTTTGATGATTTTCTTGGGGTTATTGGCAAGGTTGATAATAGAATCGATTGCTAATAGATCTTTGGTTCCTTCGCCATAGCCAATAATACCGATCTCAAAGTAGCCTCTGATTTCATCGCCCTTTTCACAAGAAAGAATCACTTGGTCAATACTTTCATTACAGATCTTTGCCAGATATTTCCCGCGAGTCATATCAGAGTCACCATATTTCTCTGACATAGAATAAGAGCAATCGAATAAAAATAACAATAATGCCGGATTCCCTCTGTTGATTTCTGCTGTATACATTTGTTTTTAACTCCTTGTTTTCTGAATACACTACTATAGAGTCTTGCCATAAATTATATTTTGTAAGAAAAAGTAATTTTTTGTAATTTTATTTAAAACCAAATATTTTTTGAACTTATATTTTTTTAAGTTTTTCATATAGATCATACAGTTCATTAGAGATCGTACCATAGGCTTTGGCAAAGGCGATCCTAACGTTTCTAAGTTGACTTTCCGCACTATTCACATCAATGCCTAGATTTTGTTTTTTCTGTTCTAATTTCTGGATGTCGTTTTGACACTGTTGGATGAGAAGTAACTTTTCCTGTATATCTCTATCAATTTGTTGAGATACACCTTTTGGGTCTTTGATATTTTCCTGGTAAAAATTGTCTAAGTCATTATCAAAGATCTTTTTTTCTGCCTGCAAGGTCTTTTCATAATGTTTATAATTTGTAAGTAGGGTCTGTTTATCAATCCGCATCGTCTGTGAGGAGTGCAAAGCTTCCTTGACCGCCTGTCGTTCTGACCGGCCTTCTTGCAAGAACTTTTTGTACAATTGGTAAAACTCAAAAAAATCGAAACCCGGTAAATTAGCCGCTTCTATCGCTCCCTGCAAGCTCGCACAAAACTTTTCATACACAGCCTCGTCATTGCTACTGCCAACTCCCACTGCTTTGTTGTTTGAACTTTTTACAGGTGGTGTCTTTTCCGGAACTTCCTCAAAAAATAGACCGATAACTTTATCAAAAAACGCCATTGTTAGATTCCCTCAAATTTATCTTCGATCTCACTCAGTAGTTGGTGAAATTCTGCTAAGTTACGGGGGTCTTCTTGCCAAGCAATGCCTTTCTCTAGGAGGTTGATGCTTTCCATAAAATGCCCGGCTCGTTTGACAACTCCCTTATCGTCTATATCCCTTCCCAAGATATGGATGTAATCAGAAATTCGTAGAGCCGCTCGGATATCATGCGTAACGAGTAGAATCGTTTGCAGTTCATCAGAATCAGCCAATTCACGGATCAACTGTAGCACTTCGTTGAGGGCACTGGGATCGAGTCCCGAAAAAGGTTCATCCATTATCAAAAAGAGATTCTGCACCATGATCTGTTGCAAAATAGCTACCCTTTGCCTTTGCCCACCAGAAAGTTGACTAGGCCAAAAGTCCTTTCTTTCCTCCAAATCAAAACGTTCTAACAAGTCCTGTGCTTTTTTTTGGGCTTCCTGTTTTGACAACCGAGTCACACCAGAGGCCAACAAAAGGTTCTCCCAGACCGTAAGGTGGTCGAATAAGGGATAGTTCTGCCATACAACACCGACGAGGCCGGGACGTACCGGGTATAAAGTTTTTCCGTCTAGAGCAATTTGCACTTTGCCACTATCTGCTTGTAACAAACCAGAGATGGCACGCAACAAAATCGTTTTACCAACACCAGAAGGACCCAAAATAGACTGGATCTGTCCTCTGGTATGATCCTTTTGCACTACATCTTTTATCTCAAGACGAACGCCTTCTAAAATTTTATCTTCTGCAAAACGTATGTGTAAATTATCCACACATAGTAAGGTATTTTTCTCTTCGTAGGCAATTTTCATCGGTTCCCTTCCTTTTCTGTATGAGGGGCAAATGCCTTGGCCATTCCCTTTAGCAAAATATCTTGGATCACTCCGATAGTTAAGATGCAAAATAGAATAGCCAGTACCTCTCCCCTAGCAAAATGTTTGTTAGAACTCCATAAGCGATCCCCAATTCCACCTGCCCTGACAATCCCTTCTACAGCGGTTATCATCATCCAAGCAATCGCTGCGTTCTGCCGTAAGGCTTCTAACATTTCAGCCGCTGTTCCGCGTACCATCACATGCCATAAAATTTGTATTTTAGACAAACCCAAAGCTCTTGCATAATCAAACTTTTCTTGAGGAATTTCAGTAATAATGGTGTACATAGATGTAATATAAAAAACGGACATACCAAAGGCCAACAGACTGAGTTTTAATCCAAAGCCAAGGCCAAACACTTCAATGAATATAAAATTTAAACCTAGTAAACCAAAAAATCTCCCCTTAGAAATGACAAAGGCAATGGGTCGAAAGATGGGGAATACAGCAGCGTAGCATATGACAAGGGTCAATACTAGCGAAGTACAAATTGCAACCACATTCAAGCGGATACTCTGGCCAATGTCAACAGCCAAGCCCTTTTCCAACCACAACACTTTGAGACTAGCAAAAATTTCTGCAAAAGGTCGGATAGCTGTTCCTAGGTTCATTTGCCATAAAGCGATTGCCAACAAAGCGTACACAGTATAGAGAACATAAGATGTCACACGCCCTAAGCGACCTTGGATAGAAAATAATGCCATGAGTCTGTTTTTCATAATGTATAACCTATTTCCTTACCTTTTTAACCAGATCGGGTTTGTATCCTGTTGAGCATAAACTCCCACAGGGATACAAACCTTTCTCTTGCCTACTCTACTAATTGGTGTAGATCTTTATCACAACTCTACGGTTTTGTGCCATCTTTTGGGGATGAAACCTACCGTTGCTATAGTCTTGCACCAGTAGATTTGTCTCGCCGTGTGGTATGATTTTTACCCGGTTTGCGGGAAAAGAAGTGCCAGCTTTTTGTTTCAACCAGCGGTAAACCGCCTGCCCTCTCCTCTTGGACAAATGCAGGTTGTTGCCTTCTCCACCCTGTGAGTCGGTGTGGCCGTGAATTTCTACACGTGAGTTAGCTGCAATGACCAGTTGATCCAAAGACTCTTTCAAGGCTTGGTGCGATTCACTGGTAAAGCTGGCTTGACCACTTCGAAAGGGAATGCGGTAGGTGAGTTTTCCAATCTGCTCTTTGTCTTCTAAAGTCTCCTTCGCGGTAAATGTTGGTGTATGAGGAGACGATTGTGATAACTTAGAATACCTGGATTGTAAGGTCTTCAAGTAACGAGGGTTGAAAACAGTTCTCCATTTGGGATAGCTATCCATGAAATCTGGGTAGTAGTGCATTGCTAATTTGGCAAAGCGGTTGTATACGATTTCACCAATATCCGTTCCTCCGTTCAAACCGAAGTAGTTTATATTGCGCGATAGGTTGCTCACGGAAGAACCACCTACTTCAACTGTCAATCCAGTACTATCTTTTACTTTGACAACGTTATAGTATTTGTACCAATACTCGACTGTTTCCGAACCAAACATTTCGTGTGCGTATTTGGCAGCGAGCCACCTTGCATCTTTTTGGGAGCGTGCCTTGATGGTACCACTCTTTAATTTTTCATCCGCTTGTAAGATTTTATCCGCTGCTTGGTAGATAGAGGCGAGCATCTTTACCACTAGGTCAGAGTTTTGTTCGTTCCACTCCCTAACACCGATTATGTACTGTGGCATTTGGTTGCTATATTCTTTGGTAGAAGCTATGGAAACCAAACCTCCTCTCTTATCGGCAATGTTCTTATCACCAGGTGTCCAGGTAACCGAACCATTGATAGCCACTTTTCCCTTTTCCCCCTTCTTCACCGGCTTGTTTTGGTAATCGAATCCATCAGCCTTGAAGATTAGCTCGACAGGTTTGTTAGCGATATACACCTCTGCTGCTTTGAGATAGCTATCGGTATGAACAAAGTTTAGTGCGTTTGGATCGTAGTAGCGTTTGTCCGGGTTGAAGGGAATATTGTTTTGCGCACACCAAAAGATCATGATATTCCAGTCTCCATCGGCTGCGACACCAGCTACCAAGCCGCCTTTTGCCGACTGTGGGTTTTCCTTCCACGCGGGCAGCCCCATAAATTTATCCTCTCCCGAACTAAAACCAGAGAAGCCAATGATTTCCGCAGTGTAGCCCAGTGGTTTGAGAGATTTATTGGTATCGTTTAACACCCAACCAGCGGCGTCTCCCATGATAGTGAATAAGTGCACACCTTTTGTTGGCTGTGTCTTGCCTTTTTTGAGTTCTTTGGCAAAGGCGGTCAGAGCAGAGATTTGGTTTGGAATTTCTTCCATACGATGAAACTCCATTGTAATGCCATTTTTTGCAAAGATACTATCTGTCTGAGTTTTTTTCCCTTTATTTGCATAGGCCCATGCTTGGTGAGAATTCCAAGTCCAATGAGCCAAACGAAGTTGTTTTGTTCTAGGCAAAGTTTTCCCAGTAGTCATGATAATAGAATCAACTTCACTAGTTTTGGGAGGTTCAGTTATTTTGACAGCTTGATCTGGAAAGACTTTGTCCCACCAACCAGTTGTTTTTAATACAATAGACAATGCCAAAATCACACTAAAGCCAATGATCAATTTTCCAGAAGTCTTCATTTTTCGTGCCATGAGTTTCTTTTCCTCTCTTGTTTAGTTTGATAAAATGTGGCTCCTCGAAACCATCGAGAAGCAGAGATATAAACGAAAGAAACATTGCATCTATATAAGACATGAAATTTTATGATAAATGAACTTAAATGAATCTTTAACAACTCATTTGTTCGATTCTATCGATAAAGTATTTATTTTTTTGTATAAGTTTCGTTTGTATATCTGTTTAAGATAGAGACATACACGCTAGGAAATCTGAAAATTTTTCAAGGTCTTGAGAAAAAAGTTGCATGAATAATAAAGATTTATTTTTGAGGTCAGAAAATTGCGGGCTTTTGCAGACAAGCCCTCAGGAAGTAATGTAGCTTTTTTGTGTTTTTATAGCTCCTCGCCACAGGCAAAGCAATAATTGCTATCAGCGTTCTCGGCTCCACAGGAAGGACAGATGACCTCTACATCAAACTCTTCTGGGATATACGCGCCGCACTCAATGCATTCATCATCATTGTCAGCGAGAATATCGTAGGTCATGCCTATGCCGCATTCTGGGCAAAAGCAAAGCTCCTCATCGTCTTCGATGTCATCAAAGTCTACATCGTCGTCATACCAGTCGGAAGGCTCAACATCTTCATCGTAGGGAACTACTTCTTCTTTTTGGAAATCTACATCTTCGGGAGCCTCTTCTTCATAGACCTCACCGTCTATCTCATGTTGCGGCGACTGCAAATTGCCAGGTGTTTGCATCGGTGCACAGCTGCGTTGCAAAAAGTCTGGCCAATTGGCACTGTCTCCTTTCACCACATCTTTGCGAAGATAGGTCAGGAACCTGGAGGTAAACGCTCCCCCATCTGGCCCTCCGAGAGAAAATTGTCCTGGCATACAACCTGATGCGATAATCTTGGCATCTGACTCTAAGAAGAGCTTTTTATAGCCCGTAGATAGATCCATACTCCGCATCGAGCGGAAGGAACCCATACGTGTAGGAATGGCTCCTTCGGGGATGACGTTGTTGCAAGAATCGCTAATGGCCATAAGAAAGCGAGGTTCTTTTTCCAGCAGAGTTTTGTAGGCCCATCCCAAGGCTACACCTTCGTCGTGCTGCAATGCCATTGCTGGCCAGCGGCTTTCCATCGACTCAAAACGGTAGCCATGTCCGCTGTAGTGGAACAGCACGGCGTCGTCAGAGCCTACGTCTAAATTTTGGCAAGTTTCTATGACCGTATCACGAGACCAATCTTCGCCCATGATTTCGATCTTTTTCAAATCCATGCCTGTGTGTTGTTTGATGGTTTTTAATTCTTTCCGCCAATTTTTGATATCATGGATGCATCCAATGCTCTCATCGTGTAGGTCGGCGACTAGGATTGCGTGGAATGTAGGCATATGTTTCTCCCCTTACTTTGTTTGTTGGATGGTGAATTTGTCACCCAAGTTGTCTTGGAACAGTTGGATCAATCTGTCTCTACCCAGGTCAAAATTTGTTTTTTTCTCTTTGCCAGCGTATTCGAGGAGGATCTCGTTGCGAAAGAAGTCAAATAAAAGCACTAAGCTCTTCTCCACCTTGGTAGCTTTGATACCAATTTCTGGAAAGAACATTCCCCTTTTGGCATGTTCAAAGTCGTATATGCCTACATCGAATAGGATTGCATTCAGACCTTGCACGGAAAGGCCGGTTTCACTTTTATGCTTAATTGTGTATTTGTTGAGTTTTGCAGTTGCAACATCTTTGCTCGCCTTGGATTCTAAGGTGTAGATTTCCAGTTGTGTGGGGCCCATTAGGATTTCTAAGGTTTCCTCTCCATAAAACTGCTTTATCTTTGGGTCAATCTCTGGCATGTAGGGGTCTCCCTGATTTAGTTTGTGTTACTATTACTCGGGAGTGAAAACTGGGAAGCAAGGAGATTTTTACGGTTTGTGGGTATTTTGTGACGGCTTCGCTGAAAAGTTTTGTCCTTCTGTAGAAGGATAAAATAACGCTTTTTTGGTAGTTTCTGGAAGGACAAAGCAAGATTCTATGTTCAGAATCCGCTTCTTTTTCTCGTATTTCCTAGCTTCAATTCTACTTTACACGTTACTACTCAGCAAAAAAAGGAGTACAGAACTCTCGTGAAAAAAGCAACAATAAACCAGGAGGGCATAAAGGAACAACCCTTAGAACCTTCGAGAATCCAGATATAATCGAAAAACTAAAATTAGATACGGGGTGTCAGTTTTGTAAAACTCCCTTTGGCAATATTCCCAAAGAGC
>JBCCIA010000054.1:0-19989 GCA_039028475.1 Spirochaetota bacterium
GTAAACCTGACGTCGCGGTCGTGCACCACTGACGCCGTTACACCCACCCAAGTAACTTCATGGCGGAAAAACTATTCCGCGACATCGGACGCAGTCAACTGGTCGCTCCCATAAACATTTATAAAGGAAAGTACTTTTATGGATACGGAAGTAATTTTTTTAGAATAAATTTGTAAATTCGTGTAATTTTAGATAGTAAACAAGGTCAGGCTCTTCTTATTCTACGAATGAGATCGAGGCATTTCCAGTATTGGATGGGGTCGGTTTTGCCCTGTATGTATTTGTATAAGAACCCTATGATCTGTTAAAGCTTTTATGAAAACGAAGTACTGCAAATCTTAGAGGAGCCTTTCTTTGAAAATAGAAATTAATGCTCTTGTGTTGGTATATCCAAGAAGGCAGACAATCTCCTCAAGACGATAATCTTGTTGGATATAATTGATAGCAAGAGTCTTACGTGCTTCTTCTAAAACTTCTTGAAAGGTACAATTTTCTTCTTCTAACTCGTCTAAAACAGTCTGTTCACTCACACCTAGCTTTGCAGCAACTGTACCTGTATAGGCGATACCATTTGGTAAGAGTTCGAGAAGCACTCCTCTGACTTGCTCCTTCATAGATGGAGAGTCTATTCCCTGTCTTGAGAATAGTCTTAAAAAGATATTTTTCTTGTTTTTCATTCTGCTTTCCTTTTTCAGTTGTTGTTATGAATAGATTGTAGCCTATATTGCCTATGGTTACAATGAGGATTCGTGACAGAAAATTGTGAATTCGTGACAATAGAAAAAAATTATCTATTGTCGTCGCGATTTTACTATATAGTTAACAGTTGTTGTTAATGCGATGCCGCAGGATGTGAGAGAATTTTCCAGAAGAGTTTTAGAAAAGGCTTGAGTGTTTTCTTTTTATCCAAGAACTTTGTCAAAAACGAGGAGCATATATGACAAACATACCAGCAAAAATGAAAGCCTTTGAACTTACTTCGTATACAGCAGATAAAGATTCCTTCCGCGTAGTAGAAAAGGACACTCCCAAAGTAAAAGAAAATGGTGTAGTTCTGAAGATGGCGGCTTCCCCTATCAATCCTTCTGATCTAGCTTTTGTGCGGGGTATGTATGGTGTTAAGAAAAGGTTACCAGTTGTACCAGGCTTCGAAGGCAGCGGAACGGTTGTCGCTTGTGGTTCTGAGGTGAAAAACATTAAGGTCGGTATGCGAGTTTCGTGCACGGCTTCTTTCACTGGCGATGGAACTTGGGCTGAGTATATGGCTACCAGTGAAGAGAATTGTTTACCACTTACAGATGAGGTTACTCTGGAAGAAGGCGCGGCTTTTTTTGTCAATCCGCTTACAGCTTGGATTATGGTTTCTATAGCAGAAGAGGGAGGACACAAAGCGATTGTCCAAACCGCAGCTGCGAGTGCTTTAGGAAAAATGGTGCAAAAGCTTTGCCGTCGTAAGAATATTCCGGTTATCAATATTGTCCGTCGGCAAGAGCAGGTAGATGATTTGCAACAGCTTGGTAGTGAATATGTTCTTAACTCCAATGATGATAAATTTTTACGCGAGTTGAAAAAGACTTCTAAAAAGTTAGAAGCTACATTTGTATTGGATGCTGTCGCGGGTCAATTGCTCTTTGATGTATTAACCGCTATGCCCTATGCTTCGAAGGCCTTGGTTTATGGTGCTCTTTCCGAACAAGCGATTCCGGTGAATGCTGGGGTACTAATCTTCCAGAAAAAGTCTATCGAAGGTTTTTGGTTGACTTCTTGGCTACACGAGCAAGGACAAGAGAAGGTGATTGCGGTTGCAAAAGAGGCACAGAAGTATTTAAAAACAGACCTTCACACAGAAATTTACAAAAAGTTTTCTGTAGAAGATGCATATGAAGCGATTGAATGCTATAAGGAAAATATGTCTAAGGGCAAGGTGTTGATTGGCTCTTAGTTATAACTGCAATGCTTTGAGTTTCTCTACATAAGCCTCTCTCCCGGGGTATTTGGCTCTTGCTACTCCTGAGGCGACAGCTGCTTCGGCAACTGCTGGTGCTACGCGTGTCAAAACCCTGCTATCAAAGGGTTTGGGGATGAGGTACTCCTTGCCAAAGCTAAAACTTACATTGCCGCCATAGGCTTGGTTGATGTACCCGGGAACTTCTTCTTTAGCCAAGTCAGCGAGTGCCTGTGCAGCCGCTAGCTTCATTTCTAAAGTAATGCGACTGGCATGTGTGTCTAATGCTCCACGAAAGATGTAGGGAAAGCCAAGTAAGTTATTGATTTGGTTGGGAAAATCTGTTCTACCGGTTCCCATGATCGCGTCTGGTCGTGCTGCCATAGCGTCTGGGTAGGAAATTTCTGGGTCAGGGTTGGCCATTGCAAAAATGCACGGTGAGGCCGCCATAGTTTTGACCATTTCAGGGCTTAATAGGCCCTTTACCGATACACCAATAAAATAGTCTGTATCTTTGATGATCTCCGCCATTGTATTTGCAGGAGTTTCGCGTACGAATTCTTTTTTGATAGGATTTAGATCGGTTCTACGGGTTGATACTACTCCCTTCGAATCGCAGAGGAAGATATTTTGGGAGGCAATGCCAACGTGTGGTAGTAGTCTTGCAATAGCGATAGCAGCTGCACCCGCACCGCTTATTACTACTTTTACACTTTCCGCTTTTTTCCCAGTAAGTTCTAGCGAGTTGATAACAGCAGCAAGAGTGATAACAGCAGTTCCGTGTTGGTCGTCATGGAATACAGGAATATTGAGTAGCTCTTCTAATCTCTTTTCGATATAGAAACATTCCGGGGCTTTGATATCTTCTAGGTTGATTCCTCCAAAAGTAGGCTCCAACATTTTTACTGCTTTGATAAGTTCATCAGAATCTTGTGTATCTAACTCAATGTCATAAACATCAATGCCAGCAAACTTTTTGAATAAGACTCCTTTGCCTTCCATGACTGGTTTGCCTGCAAGAGCACCAATATTGCCTAAGCCTAGAACAGCCGTTCCATTGGTGACGACCCCTACTAAATTGCCTTTATTGGTGTATTGGTAGGCATCTTCTGCGTTCTCTTCGATTGCCAAACAAGGAAAGGCAACACCTGGTGAGTAAGCTAGGGATAGATCATGCGAATTTTCCGCTGGTTTGGTTGGTACAGTTGCCAATTTACCTTTTGGTTCCATTGCATGGTATTTTAGAGCCTCGTCTTTGTAGTTATCCATACGGTTTTACTCACTAAATCCTTTTTCAATTTTGTCTAATAATTCTACTGCCTTGCTTAGACCGTCTTCATTGCTAATTTGTAAGCGTTTGATGTCTTTGATGACTGTTTTCATATCCTCAGGTATATCCATTTTGCTAAGGTGCTCAAACTTATCAAAGTAGCCCTCGATAGACATATCGATATTTTTTAGTCTATCTTGATCAAAGCTTTCCATCAATGAGTCTTTAAACTTATCGATTTTTGTTTTATTTGTTTCTTTCATTTGCCAACACAGAACTTGCTAAATATCCTTCCCAAAATTTCTTCCGTATCTACCCGGCCATTTACCTTGCCGATTTCCTCCAGAGCATTGTCTATCTCCTTTATATAGATTTCGGGTGGAGTATTTGTTTCCATAAGTCCAAGCATAGTTTTCAAGTTTTGGACTATCACCCGGAAATGGTGTTTGTTCCTTTCTTCCAATAAGACATATTCTGAGGAGTCCTCTGCTTTGCCTAATTTTTTCTTGAGTTTTTGCAGTAATTCGGGGGTTCCTTCTCCTGTTTTGCAGGAAAGTTCACAGATGTCTATATTTTTCTTGTCTTGGAGCAATTTTAACAGGCTTTTCCAAGAATTGTGCTGGATATCTATTTTATTGGCTACTAATAGAGCATTTTCCCAATATACGGAATACTCTTTTTCCAACCCTGCTAAGTTATTTTCTAGAGAAGTGTCTACTAATAGGATACGAATGTCAGCACTTTCTAATTCTTTTTTACTACGGTGGATGCCTTGCTTCTCAATACTATCTTCTGTTTCCCGTATTCCAGCCGTGTCTACTAGTTGGATAGGCATGCCGTCTAGATACAGTGTTTCACTCAGGTAATCTCTAGTTGTACCGGGTATATCAGATATAATGGCTCTCTCTTTGCCTAAGATATGGTTCAGTAGGCTAGATTTTCCGGTATTTGGTGCTCCATAGAGAACTACTTTGCTATGCTGCATAATGCTGTGCGCTCTTTCCGAACGCTCGATGGTTTCTTGTAAGAGAGAGGTGAGCCTAAGTACATGCGCTTTGCGTTCTTGTAAGCTCTGGTATGTTAGATCCTCTGTGGAAAAGTCAATTTCCGCTTCACACTCTGCTTTTAAACTGATGAGATGGCTGCGGATTTGTGACGCGAGTTCGCTGAGTTTGCCATAGACATTTTTTTGTGCCAGCTCCAACTCGAAACGAGAGCGAGCCTGTATGACTCTATGGATGGATTCTGCGGCAGTCAAATCGAGCTTTTGGTTGAGAAAGGCACGTCTGGTGAACTCGCCTTTTTCAGCAGGTCTCGCTCCTGCAAGAAAGAGTAGTTCTAAGGCGCGGTTTAAAAGTAGGGGGTTGCCGTGGAAGCAAAGCTCACCGACATCTTCGCCGGTATAGGAGTAGGGATTGGCGTAGTAGACAAATACTACTTGATCCAATGTTTTTAGACCATCCATAAAGTCGCAAAACCAAGCCTTACGGGGTTTTTGTAGGATTAGGTCTCGCTTTAAAGGTTTCTGCTTTTTCTGTAAAAGCTGAGCCAGTATATCTAGGGTTTGCACTCCAGAAA
Organism: Spirochaetota bacterium; assembly: GCA_039028475.1. GTDB lineage: Bacteria > Spirochaetota > Leptospiria > Leptospirales > Leptospiraceae > JBCCIA01. The sequence continues at coordinate 4,794 of JBCCIA010000054.1, forward strand.
CACGGATCATGCCGATTGCTCCTGGAGAGTGTGGTGTAGAGATCGCAGCTATGGTGTCATTCACTGCTAGTCAAAATCTTCCACACCTTGGTTCGCATCAAATTTTTCGGTAAGATCCACGTCCTTGTATTTGCCTCTGTCTTTCATCGGTATGATACGGACTCTTTTGTAGGTTCCATTGCCTTCGCTTCGGGTAAAGACACGACCGTCTTTTTGTAAGGTCATATGGATGATTCTACGCTCGTAAGGATTCATCGGTTCTAAAAGTTTGGAACGGTTGGATTTGTTCACATGGGAAGCAATGGACTTACTGAGTTTTATCAATGATAATTCTCTTTTATCTCGGTAGGATTCTATGTCTAAAATGACTTTTTTACCCTGGCGTAGGTTGGAATCTACCATGATGTTGAGTAGGAATTGGATTGCGTCTAGGGTAGCTCCGCGTTTGCCTATAAGGAGGCCAGATTCATCGCTTTCTAACTCGACATAGATTTTACCATCTACATCTCCCATACCCACAACGTTACCATTTACTCCCATCTTCTTTAACAGAGTGAGTGTAACACCATGGATAATTTTTTCTGCAGGAACCTGCTTGTTTTCATTGATATAAGCTCGAACAACTGCTGGTTTCTTGGCGGTGAGTCCAAAAAAACCGCTTTTGCCTGCTTCTACGGTTTCAAACCTTACATCATCTGCTTGTAAGCGAAGGGTTGTGAGGATATTGTTTTCAGCTTCTGACTTCGATTTACCTTCTGCTTCAAAAATATAATTTAACATCTATTTATCTCCAATAAAAAGTTCATATGACCCCTTAGGTTTTTGCAACTGCCTTAGAGTTTTTCCCAAATTTATTGGTTAGAACTTGTTGCACAATGGATAAAATGTTTTGGATCGTCCAATACAGTGTTACCCCCGAAGGCATAGACCAGAAAAAGTAGAGCATGATGAGAGGCATGAAGTACATCATCATTTTCTGGTTGGGATCTGTTGATACAGCGGTTAGCCTGGTTTGTACAATTTGTGTTGCTACCATAACGAGGGGTAGGAGGTTTAAGTTAATTCCAGACGTCCCAAAAATAGCTGGCGTTTTGTAGATTGTATCTGGCTCACTCAAGTCGTTGACCCAAAGGAAAGGTTCTTTCCACAGGTCGATGGTATCACTAAAGGCAGTATATAGGGCAATAAAAATGGGAATTTGCACAACCATTGGCAGACATCCACCCATTGGGTTGACATTGTTTTTACGATAGAGTTCCATCATTTTCTGTTGCCGTGCTGCTGGATCTTTTTCATACTTTTGGTTGAGCTTATCAATCTGTGGTTTGAGTTCCTGCATTTTTTTCATGCTATCCGCTTGCTTTTGGTTGAGCGGGTAGAAGGCAACCTTAAAGGCAATGCCAAAAATTATGATGCACCAACCATAGCCTGGTATAACCGCATGTAGTTTTTTGAGCAGCCAAACAATTGCATTGCGAAACGGGGTAGTTAGACCTTGGTTGAACGCTTTGTTGAGTTTGTCACTGAGACCAACGAAAGGGCTGGTTTTGCTTTGTTCAGGGTCTAACTTACTGTCGCGAAAGGCCATACCATCCGCTTCTCGAATCCCTACATAGGCTGCGTATTGGTAATCCTTGGATTCGCCCTGCTTGATGATAAGATTGTCGTATAGGGATAGAACGCCTGTTGTATTTTCTTTACGGTTGTCAATGAGAACCCCACCAGGTTGGTGTTTGAGTGGGTCCAAAACAGCGATGAAGTAGCGACTGCCACTCCCGAGAAAATCTATTTTCTCGTCAGATTTTTTGACAATTTTGAAGCGTTTGTCTGCACCGGAATCACTGCCAAAAAAATTACTAAAGAAGCCATCTGTAGTGGTTCCATCGATACTGTCTTCTAAGCCATCTTGGTAGTAAAAGCGAAAGTAGTGCATCTTATGCCTTTCATCCATTTGTTCTCTAGGAGCTAGGGGGCCTAAGCTGCTAAATCCGCGTAAGAGAAAGGGGGATTCCTGGGAACCTAAAACTAAGTCACCATTGGTTTGGTTGGTTATTTTAACCGTAAAGAGGAAGTAGTTTTCTTTGGGAAAAAACCTGTACATTTTTTCGTAGATATAGGAGTCGTCTGGTGAGGGACTCGTGTAGGTCAGGCTCAACTTTGTTTCGTCATAGCTTACTGCAAAGTTCATTTTATTAAACCTGGAAAACGGGATCTCATTTTTATCTTGGATGGGATTGAAGTCAAAACCTCTCTCCCGAGAAACTTCAATCGCTTGGTATTTTTGTCCTTGGAACTCTACACTGTCTTCGGGGGTCTTTGCAACTTTGACATCTCCCCCACTTTTGGACTTATAATTTTTGATGTAGTATTTTTCAATCCTGCCACCTAAACTGGAAAATTCTACTAAATAGGAAGAGGTGCGAATGTAATGCTTTTTGATATCTGCCGGATCAACAACCGCAGGCTTTTCTACTTTTGTTTTTTGGATAACTTTTTCTTCGTTTGCATCACCTTTGGGATCAGGAGCTTTTTGCGGTGTAGTTGTTTTATTGTCTGGAGAGTCTGGGTTTTCTTGTTTGTTCGGATTTTCGGTGTTTTTTTGTGTAGTTATGTTTTGCTGTGGTTTCTTGGTTAGATTGATAAAGTAATTAATAGCGTACCAACAGGACATAGCCAAAAGAATTGCTAGTAAGACTCGGCTTTGTTTTTCTTTTTCTTCCATATTTGGACTTACCTTTTTGTATGATTTTTCGGATTTTTGGGAGGAAGGGGGTCAAAATACCCTTCGGATAAAGGATTGCAGCGTAGGATTCGTTTGCTTGCCAGATAAAAGGCATAGAATACATTATAGTTCTGGAATGCTTGGATTGCATATTCAGAACAACTCGGAGAAAAGCGGCAAGCTCCTGGCAAAAGAGGAGAGAGGAGCTTTTGGTAACAGCGAATGAAGAAAATACAGAGTTTATTTATCATGGATCATTTGCTGGAGCAATCGTTGGTATGCTTTTTTCCGTTGTTCATGGGTATATTCAATAAGTTTGACATTGGCAATCAATGCTATATCAAAAAAAACGCCGATTTGTTCGGAAGCCTCTCTACTCAATACGCGCAACAATCGTTTTACCTTATTACGGCTGACTGCCTTACGACATGACCTATCCGCACAAAACAGGTATCTGTTAAAAGAGTGGTTGTTCTTTCGATAAACGATTGTGAGAGGGAACTGGGTAGTCCTTCTTCCTCGTTGGAAAAGTTTTTGTATTTCTAACTTAGAAGTGAGAGTAACGGGCTTCAACAAAGAAACCTGCTGGTTTATTTGCCTTTGCTTTCGTCAGAAACAGTTAGTTTTTTTCTACCCTTAGCTCTTCTTCTGGCTAAAACGGAGCGACCGGCAGCTGAAGCCATTCTTGCTTTGAAGCCATGAGTTCTGCGCCTCTTCAGATTGCTGGGTTGGAATGTTCTTTTCATTGATAAAATCCTTAGTTTGTCTAGGTATAATTGCAGATTTAGTAAATCTGGTACAACTTATTTAGGGCTTTGCTTGAGTCAAGAATATAATTCTATATGTCTCTCGCTAAATAAATGCAGTAGGTTTTTATAGCAATACAGAAATATTTTTAAAAGTAATTGACTGTATAGGCTACGACATATCAATTGTTACTGAGACTCTATTTCAATTAGGTTAAATGAATGAATAAACTAAAATACTTATATGGCCCTATAATTTTATTGCTACTGACACTCAGTACCTGTAAGCAGGTTGGCTTGGAGAAAGAAGAAACTGACAACACTCCTACCCTTGCACTCGCAGCCATTGCCTTATCACAAAATACCGCTGCCAGTGCAGCGGATGTTGTCAATACATATGCAAATATAGCTTTTGCAAACTACTCGGATTCTGTAACACAAGCGACAGCTCTGCAAACTGCTATCTATACTTTGGTTGGTAGCGATACCTCAAGTGATGTTGATAGTCCTACATCTGCTAATTTTGATGCAGCAAAAACGGCATGGTTGAATGCTAGACCATCCTACCTACAAACCGAGGTATTCCGTTTTACCGCTGGCCCTATCGAAGAAAAGTTAGAAACAAGACTACCCGACGCAGAGATTGAAACTCTTATCAATGCTTGGCCATTGGACGAAGCCTTTATCGATTGTGTGATTACCAATACTTCGACAACAGCTGAACTTACCGAAGCAAAACTCCTTTCTGTGAATGGTTCTACTACAGTTACAGGCTGTACTACCTATACAGATACAGAAAAAAATATTGCTTTGGGTTGGCACGCTGTGGAATATTTATTATGGGGAGCAGACTCCTCTAGCACTACTGCTGGAACCGCATCTGTTTCTACTCTACAAGGCTCTACTGCTAACTCTGAACAAGAAAAAAGACGTCAGTATTTGCGAATTGCCACTAAATTACTTGTAGATCATATCACTCTTGTTAAAAATCGTTGGGATGCTACTCAGGATAGCAATTATATCACTAGTTTTAAAGCAGACCCTACAACCTCTATTTCGACCATTTTTACTGGGCTTATTACCTTTGCAAAAGGTGAGTGGGGAGGAGAAAGGCTCAAGATCAACACTTCTAAAGACCAAGAAGACGAGCACTCCTGCTTTTCTGATAATACCAAAGCTGACTTCTTCTACGATGCCCAGGGTGTGATCAATATCTTTACTGGATCTTATACTAACACTGCTGGCGAAGTTACGAGTGGTAGTGGTGTAACAGCAATCTCGGGTAGTTTGGCTTCTACATTAAGTACAGACTTGACAGAATCACGCGATGCATTTTGCTTGAACGTAAGCGGAAGCACTATGATACTTGATTCTACTACTTGCCCAACGGCTACCAACTCCATAACTTCTAAGTTTGACAGTCTTTCCACAGAAGATCAGACAGATCTCACTACATTGCAAACTCTGATTGGTGTGACAATTGGTAATAACTTGCAAACTGTTGCAGACAATAATGGTATTTCTACCAATGTTTCTACCAAACAAGCAGAATAAGTTTATCAGTATCGAATAACGCTGAACAAAATCTCAGGAGTGCTCTCTACATGAGAGAACTCCTGAGAGATAAGGAATGGTTATCCATATGAAAGTTACGAATTTTCTTCCTAAGAACTTTTTGCGAGTTCTTGTACTTATCTATCTATCTTTATTTCTTTTGGCAAATTGTAACACTATTACCAATCCTGATAATAACTCCGAATCCAAACGAAACCAGAATCTAATCGCACTCTATGCCCTAGGGCAACAAACAGAAGTTTCCAGCTCTGAGGCCTATTCTGGTGGAGATACCACAGTTTTTATCACCAATTCCTTTTCCTTCCAATCGCAAGCTGCCAACATGAAGGATGAATCGAAACAACTCGCTTTTATCCAAGGCCATGCTGTTTTTACCACAGGTTGGGTGACCCCTGGTTCAACAGCAAATACTGGCTTAGGGCCAACTTTCAACGCGACATCTTGCACAAGTTGCCACGCCTTAGATGGAAGGGGGCAACCACAAGAAGGAACCATCCAATCCTCCCTATTATTTCGTTTGTCTAATGCTGAAAATTATGGCGACCAATTCAATCCCAATTCGATTGGTGGAGTAGACAATGAAGGGACGATTACGGTAAGTTATACCGAACAAGCCGGAACCTATCCCGATGGGGAAACATACTCTTTACGTGTGCCTACCTATACTGTAGCCCTTGCCAATCATGGCTCAGTTTCCAACGTATTGGTATCTCCAAGAATTGCAGCTCAAGTTCCTGGCCTTGGCTTACTCGAGGCAATCTCTGAGGCGACTCTACTCGCAATGGCCGATGAAAATGACGCCGATGGAGATGGCATTTCTGGGCGAGCCAATTATGTTACGGATGTGGCAACCGGAACCACGCAAATCGGTCGATTTGGTTGGAAAGCGAACCAACCAAACTTAAACCAACAAAACCAAGGGGCTTTTTTGGGTGATATTGGAATTACATCTCCATTGTTTTCTACTGAGAATTGTCCCGGTACCCAAGCAAGTGGCAATTGCGGTCTTGCGTCTAGTACGGGGAAAGGCATTGGAGTGCACGAAGTCAATCAACTCTCTATCGACGTTATGAACTCTTATATGAAAACCATCGGAGTCCCTGGACGTAGGAATTGGCGGGATGCAACAGTGCAACAGGGCAAGGCTCTTATGGTGAGTGTGGGCTGTACCAAATGCCATGTAGCAGAAATTACTACGGGAACCCTCGATGGCTTTGAAGAGGTTTCTAACCAAACCATTCGCCCCTACAGCGATCTATTGTTACACGATATGGGTGATGCTCTTGCTGATGGTAGACCGGATTTCTTAGCGACTGGCAACGAATGGCGAACTCCACCACTCTGGGGTTTAGGCTTGGTAAAGTCGGTGAACGAGCATGATACAATGCTGCACGATGGCCGGGCACGTGGCTTTGCTGAGGCGATTCTCTGGCATGGTGGCGAGGCGGAAACGGCAAAAAACAACTTTATGAATTTATCAAAGACTGAAAGGGACGCTTTGGTGAAGTTTCTAGAATCTCTCTAAGGGCAAACCTAGATGTACAAACAAATCTATCTTAAAGTCTTCCTTACAATCACTGTTGCTGCTATATCTGTTTATTTGTTATCTTGTTCTAATAAAAACAATGATGCGAGTCGGCAATCCATAATCAATGGACTATTCATAACTGATGATGGTGGAGACAATAGGGTCGTATTGGGTGCCTTGGCCACAAATGTAATCTCACCGTCTTACAGTGAGTTTGCTACTGCTGCTAGTTCTTTTTATACATTAGCACAGACCTACCAATCTTCGCCTACAATCGCTAATTTTACCAGTCTACGTAGCTCCTATGAAACCCTAAAAAATTCTTTGGAACGCATCGAGATCTATGCTTTCAACGCGATCAATTTTCCTATTTCTTTGTACCTAAACATCGACTTTTACCCAGGCTTTAGCTTGAACACAACTGATATTGAAGCGGATGAGATTGGAGGCACACAAACCTTAGATTTGGCCAGAGTGCAAAGTTTAGGGGCTACCAGCCGAGCCATCCAAGGCATAGAGTATTTCCTATATGATAATAACTCCTCCAGTAATGATTTGACTACTAATAATAACTTACTTGTAGGTGATTCACGTCGCATGCAATATCTACTGGCTCTCGCTGAAGATATGTCTATACGAGCGGCAACGATCAACACCCAATGGCAACAGACATTTAAGTCTGAATATACCAATGGGGATACCAATTTTCGTTCCCACGCGGATGCGATTGAAAAACAGGTCAGTCTGATGGTCGATATGTTGACTGCCTTCATTGATGAAAAAATAGGTGTACCAGCAGGTCTGAGTAATAAATCTAATGGTGTGCAGAACTTGGAGAGGCGAGAGTCGAGGTATAGCAATCGCTCGCTAGAAGACATAGAGCAGAACTTTGCCTCCATTAAAAATTTGTATACGGGTTCTTACCAAAACAGTACTACGGTTTATGGCATTAGTAATTTGGTGCAAAGAACCAATACAACTTTGGACACCAAGGTTAAGACAGAATTTCAAACTATTGATAGCCAAATCTCAGCTTTAAAAAGCCAATCCACTACCTTGAAAAACGCCATTGAAACAAATTTTACTGCTGTGCAAACTTTGTACAACCAAATTCGCAATCTACGGATTATTTTTGTGACAGAAGTGGTATCTTCCTTAGGAGCGAGTGTTCAGATCGGTAGTAGTGATGGTGACTGATGTCCTTGGGCCTTTGTCTTGAAAAAGTAAAACAGAATAGCCAGATCTATCTTGCAAAGAGTATTTCCAATACCTCATTGTGCTTGTACCGCATTGCCTTTGGGGTCTTATTGCAAATTATCATTCTCAGGTTTTTTACGAAGGGTTGGGTCGAGAAATATTTCTTACAGCCAAAGTTCTTTTTTAAACATTTCGTATTGCAATTCTTACCCCACATTCCAGCAAACCTTATGCCAATGCTACTTTGGTTTTTGTGGGGGCTTGCCTTCTTGGTTACCATTGGGCTTTTCTATAGAATTTCTATCATACTCTTTACGATATTTTTTACTTATATGCACTTCTATGATATAAGTTACTATTTAAACCATTACTACCTAGTCTCTTTGCTTTGCCTGCTTTTATGCTTTTTGCATGTAGACGAACGTTTCTCTGTAAAATCTTTGTTCAAGAAAGGGGACTCGCAAAGCAAAACTTTTAGATGGCAATTGGATATCATCTTATTGCAAATCTCTATTGTATACTTTTTTGGTTTTGTGGCAAAGTGCAAATCAGATTGGCTCTTAGAGGCGATGCCATTGAAGATTTGGCTTCTGCGTCACAGTAGCGTTCCCTATATCGGATCTCTTCTTTCCCTAAAAATAACTGCATACCTATTTTCCTATGCAGGGTTTTTATTTGATATGTTGGTACCTTTTCTACTTATATCTTCTAAGCATCGCAAGCTAGGACTTTTTTGTGCCTATGTATTTCATGCCGCTACCTACTTTCTCTTCCAAATCGGCATGTTTCCTTTTATAATGTTGGTATCGATCCATCTTTTTATCCCTCCGCATATCTATGATTCTTTATTGCCTAAGCTAAGAGAAAAAAAGGATAAACCTCTACCAAGAATACCAGTGTGGAAGAGTAGATTTCTCTCTGTATACATTCTTTTCCAAATTTTATTTCCTTTGCGTTTCTTATTGTATCCAGGTAAGCTGGCTTGGACAGAAGAGGGGTTTCGCTTTTCTTGGAATATTATGATTGTCCAAAAAGCAGGCTATGTAGAGTTTCGAGTGGTGGATACAAAGACCGGCTCCATACTTCCTATTGAGCCTAAGGATTACATTACACCATTCCAATACTTTATGATGTCGACGCAAGCTGATATGATCGTCCAATTTGCTCACTTTCTAAAAAACCGATACCAAGACAGGCAGATCGCTGTGTATGTAGAAAGTTTTGTTTCGTTGAATGGCAAGCCTGCGAAACGGTATATTGATCCGAAAGTCGATCTGACCCAAGTCGATGATAGCATTTTCAGTAAGACTTGGATCTTGGAGTAGGAATTAAAGCAGGGCTTCTATGGCCTGTTGCATTTCACTAGAGTCAGGTTTGTCCCCACTGGCAAAGCGTTGTTTGACGGTACCTGTTTTATCAATAAGAAATTTTTCAAAGTTCCAGCGAATTTCGCTGCTATCTGTGACAGAGCTTTTTAGAAACTTATACAATGGATGGGCATTGGCACCATTGACTTCTACCTTGGAAAAAACGGGAAATGATGACTTGTAATTGAGTTGGCAGAACTTAGCGATTTCCTCATCGGACTCAGGGCTTTGCCCACCAAATTCATTGGAAGGAATGCCTAAAACAACCAGACCTTTGTCTTTGTATTTTGCATACGTAGTCTCTAAGCCAGTTAATTGTGGGGTGTAGCCACAGCGAGTTGCAATGTTAACCACAAGCAGGATTTTACCAGAGTAGTCTGCCAAAGAGACTGTCTGCCCTTGTGGGTTTTCTAAGCTAAACTTGTAGATGGGGGCTGACGCAGCACTTTCGTTATTTACTGTATTCATTTTGGGTTCTCCTACATAATCTGATAATGAGTTTGCCGGTTTCTTTTTGCATCCTAAAAAGCAGATAACACAACAAATAAAATAGAGTCCAATTTTCACACGCATTTTTTTTCCTTATCTAGTGGATTAGAGTTTAAGATAGCTTTAACAGACATATTCTTTTTTTCTGGTATTTAGTTTTTGCATATAGCCATCGATCTGGATGGAGTCTCGCTGTTTGCGGTATATCTTACGATTTAGGAAGGTAAAGAGTTTGGGCAATACAAAGGTAGAAATGTGTATTTTGCTATCTATTTTTTCCCATAGTTTATTTGGCCAGTAAATCATTGGATAGAGCACATGGCTTAGTAGGCGGTTGCAATGAAAAACCCACTTTCTATTTGCAAGATAAAGCATGGCTTGTAAGAAAATCCTACTGGGAAAGAAAGATTGTACAAAGGTGCCCTGGCTGAAGGTGTGTAAGGCTCTAAAAAAGATAAGAAAGGGGTTGATAACCATACCTTTGTGCTTGGAAAGTTTGAGTAGGCTAAGGAATAGCTTTGTCGGTGTGCGTTGGCCAAATTTGATTTTGTATTTGATGCGTGCCAATTCATCGCCCTGGATCATGGTATAAGTAGGTAAAACTTCTTTACTCATTGGGTCTGTAATAAGAGGAAAGAGTGGAGAACTTTCTGGAATACGGATACGGTTTGTACCGATACTGTCAACGTTCCATTTTCGTGCGAAGTCTAATATCTGCATCATATGCTCCTCTTTTTCTCCAGGAGAACCTATGAGAAATGTACATTGGATGAGAATATTGGTTTGGTTGAGAAGTGCTAGTCCAGATTCAATCTTTTTTAAGGTAAGACCTTTTTTATACAAACGCAAAGTACTTTCCTCTAGAGATTCAATTCCCATACTAATATAAACGAAACCTGCTCGTTCCATTTTTTGCAAAAGTGGTAAACCACCTCTAACAATATGATCGATACGAGCTAAGCCAATAAAGATTTTACGGATTTTTTTGGCAAGTATGGCATCGCAGAGGGCGTCAATTTTGCGGATGTCTGTCATAAAGTCATCATCTACCAAACCGATGATATCTGCATTGCTTTGCTCTATTTCTGTGATAAGACTCTCTACACTTCTGCCATTCCATCTGGTAAAGTTTCCCTCTAGGTCTTTGCCATATTCATAGCAAAATTTGCATTTGAAGTTACAACCAACGGCTGTTTTAATGAGGTCGACTTTGTTGCCACCAACATGGTAGTGGTATTTGGCCTTACGCAGATGTCGCTGTGGAAATATGTCCTCTGATAAGTGGTTGAGAATTTTAGGAGTGTGAAAAAGATCTTGGTCTGTTCGACAAACTAAATTTTGGATTTGCATTAGGTCTTTACCTTGCACCAATTCAAGTAAAGACTTTTCGGGACTGCCAATGAGAACAAGGTCTATTTTAGGGTATTGGGCAAAGGAATCTTCAATCTGTAAAAAGCCAGTCCCACCGGCAATCACTGGAGTTTCCTCGGGGATAAATTGTAAAATTTCCGGGATCAAATGGTGTGAAGGTAAGGTGAAAAGTGGTGTAATCTCCGAATGCCCTAACAGACAGACCAGATCTGCTTTGGTAAGAGCTTCTCGGATGTCTTCTTCAAAGCGCATATCAAATAGCTCTGTTTCAATGCCACAGCTGATGAGAGCTGCTTGGGCGTATTCGGCATGGATTGGTGGAAGAGTGTAAGTCGGGTATTTATAGGTAAAGGGATGGACAATAACAGCGTACTTAATTTCTTGTGGTAGTTTTTCTATAAAGGAAAAAGTTTTCTGGTCTTTTAAGGTTTGCATAAGGACTCCTTAGGTAAATTGTTGCAGATACTTACAAATACTTTTGCCAATCCAATAAAGTTTATTAGAAAATAGAAAACAAGAAGAATTTATGCGGGGTTCTCACGTTTTACCATATACAATATGGCGTACCAAATGACTAGCACCATTGGCTTGCATAGTTTGGCCAGTCGCGGAATAAATCTTCTTGTGCAAAATACTTCTGGAGAAGGTTTACGTCTTGCTGTTTAACGAACTCTGTTCCCGATTGGCTTTGCTTTGGGAACAGAGTATGGGACTTTCAGGTTGAATTTTCCAACACTAGAACTTGCTTTCCCAGCATAGTTCCACTTTCTTGCAGGTGGTGCATGTCTTGGATATTCTCTGGACTAAGTCCTTGGAGTGTTCTCTGTCGGGTTGTCTGTAAAGTTCCTTCGTCCAAGAGTTGAGCTACAGTTGCTAACAATTCTCCCTGTTTTGCTATGTCTGCCGTTTGGAACATCGAGCGGGTGTACATAAACTCCCAGGAAAGAGACACGCTCTTTGTTTTGAATGCAGTTATATCTACCGGTTCCGTAGGGTCGTCAATCAATACTACGCTACCTTGCGGACGGATGCACTCGGCCATCGCTTGCCAGTGTTTTTCCATCTGTGTTGTACAAAAAATTGCATCTACAAAATCACTACCATTTGCTTGTAACTCTTCTTTGAGGTTGTTGCGATGGTTGATGGTACTGTTCGCGCCTAACTTTTGGCACCAGGCAATTGTTTCAGGCCTGGATGCTGTTGCAATCACTTCTATACCTGACCAACGAGCCAATTGGATCGCAACTGAGCCTACACCACCAGCTCCTCCAATTATCAGAATAGATTTCCCTTGGTTTGCATTTGCTTTCGCGGTAAAACCCAATCTGTCAAATAGACCTTCCCAAGCGGTAATAGAGGTAAGAGGCATAGCTACAGCATCCGCAGCAGAGAGCTTTTTCGGTGCTAGAGAAGTAATTCTATAATCCACTAAGTGGTACTCACTATTGCACCCTGGACGAGTGATGTCTCCTGCATAGAAGACTGTATCGCCAGTTTTGAATCCATTTGCTTCGCTGCCTATTTGTTCTATTACCCCGTAGCAATCCCAACCTAAAACTTTGTCGGCATCTGTAAGCTGGCGAACCTTGGTATCTACCGGGTTCATAGCAATGGCTTGGACTCGGATCAATAGATCTTTTGCATGGGGATTTGGAATGGGTTCTTGTTTGAGGTAGAACGCGTCTTTCTCTTTGGCATCGCTGCCGGCTTTTGCCATAATTACTTGCATTGTGTCTTGCATTTTATGTTTTCCTTATAGTTTCTCTGGAATGACCCGGGAAAGGATCGATTCGATACTTGTAACGAGTGCTGTATTCTTTTGTGTATCTAAGGCATCTGGGTGTGGTTGTGCGAGTTGCCCAGAGTCGTTGTCAAAATATTGACCAGATGCGTTTGCGAATGTTTCTTCTAAGGATGTGCGAGCTAAAATTTTCCCGCCTATCGCTACATCGCCTCCAGCGATACCAAATGCTTCTTTGACCATTTTGCTTCCCAGTAGGGAACCTGGATTGACAGACAAGATCATTGCCTTTGCTTTGAGTGAAGCTGCTAGATAATTCGACCACATTACAATTGCTAACTTGCTTTGGGCATAGGCTGCATTATCGGGAAGTTTTACTTGTCCTTGCATGGCTTGTAGGTCAACAGGTGCTTGGGCTGCCGAGGATACATTGATGATGCGTCCAGACTCTGGTACTAGAGGTAAGAGTTTTTTTGTTAAGAGGTAGGGAGCGATTGTATTGACAACAAAGCGCACATCGAGTCCATTGGCAGCAGTGGGATGATTCGTTTTAAAGACACCAGCATTGTTTATCACGACATCGATTTGCTCGTGGTTTTGTTGGATTTCTTGCGAAAGTGTAAGCACATCTTGTAAGTTTGCTAGATCTGCCTGATAGCTTTGTAGGGAGCCTTTGTCGTTGTGTTGTGCAAGAGATTTACAGACAGTCTCGATTTTTTCTGGATTGCGTCCGTGTAGCAAAACAGTATGACCTTGTTGGAGTAACATTTTTGCTGCTTCGAAGCCAATTCCATCTGTTGCACCTGTGATGAGAATATTCTTTTGCATATTTTCTATTCCTTTATTTGTGAAATTCCACCAATACTTCTTTTGCGAGGACTTTCATAGTTTCTTCGATACCAGATTGGTTGAAGCGTAGATTGAAAGCGATGTGGTTCACCCCAATTTCTTGCAATGACTCCAGATAGGTAAGGAGGTGGTAGACTCCTAAGCGTAGGCCAAGGTGTATCGCTTGTGGTTGTTCCCTAGGGTCACTGGCTAGGTCGATGTACAAGGGTTGTACTACGGGTCTATTTGCAATTCCTTTGGCACGGCTTCTCTCTCGCCAATCGCGAATGATTTGTTTTTGTGGGAGTATGCTGCGCGGATAGAGCATCCAACCGTCACCATTCTCAGTGATCCAGTCCATGCTCTGTTGGCTGCCACCGGTAATCAGCAGGGGTAATTTTCCTGACGTTGGTTTAGGCAACATATCCATTGCAAAAGAGGGGCTGCCATATGCATTGTCAAAATTCGCTCGGCTTTCTGCCATTTTTCGTATATATGCATAGCTCTCGCGAAACCGTTTCCCGCGTAGTTCAAAGTCTTTGTTCAGTGCTGGGTATTCTTCAGGTCGATCACCTGAGGCTATTCCAAGGATGAGTCTTCCTTCGGATAGAACATCTATACTTGCGGCTGCCTTGGCTATATGTGCTGGGTGTCGCAAGGGAAGGATAATGCTTGCGACTCCCAGCGCGATTTGTTTCGTTTGTCCGGCCAATAGACCTAGGTAGACGAAAGGGTCGTAGGTTTGCCCAGCATCGCCAAAGGACTCTACATGGAAGGGAATATCGCGTAGCCAAATCGCCGAGAAACCTAATTCTTCTGCCAATTGCAGCCTACGGATATGGTGCTGCATGTTTGGTATAGGAGAGTTTGTATAATTTTCTAAAGGTACTACCAAGCCAATGCTCAAACGATTGGGGCGAAAGGTAGAGTTGTACCCCTTGTTTATGGATGGAAACGTGTCTATGTTACTCGTACTTTGCATGGATATAGTAGAAGCCAGTTCTTAAGGATAGAATAGACCGGTCGTCTATTATGGTCAATCTTTTTTCTCTAGCAGTAAGAAAGTTTTCGAGAAAATTGTAGGATCTTTTCCAATTGCCGGAAAATGGCAATGCTGTAATACTCGTAAACTGACTGGAAACGAATGAGCAATGCTATACAATGAAGTAATTCCAAATTTGTACCATGGCAACCAACAGGCTAGTGCGGTATTGGATACAGTAGATGTAGTCATATCGATTGGTTGTAAGCCGAAATGCCAAGAAGAGAGCAGTAAGATGCTCTACAAAGTAGCGATGCAGGATAGTAAGGAAAGTGATTTAAAAAAGCATTTGTCCGAGGTCACTGAGCTGATGGATAGGGAGATGAAGCGGGGAAAAAAGGTTTTGCTGCATTGCCAGGCTGGTATCAACCGTAGTACGGCATTTCTATTGGCTTATCTTTGTAAGTACAAAAAACTGGGTGTCGAAGAGGCGCGAGAACTGATTCTAGCAAAACGTCCGCGGGTTCGTTTCCAGAAGCATTATGTTGCACAAATTGTCGATTGGTTGTAGTCTATTCAGAAAAGTAGTTGCAAGTTGGGAAAAATTTGCGATCCTACCTAGACGAAAGGTCTAATTTGCTATGAAAAAA
>JBCCIA010000055.1:0-19855 GCA_039028475.1 Spirochaetota bacterium
AATGCACCTGGGCATACAGCAAGACCAAATACTCCTACCCACCCTTCACGGAAATCAACAGCATACTTGGCTCACTGGCTAACACTTTTGGTGTGTCTTCTCTAACAACACCAAGGATGTGGCCTAATTCATGAAGAAATATATAACGCATCGTATTTAGGGGAGTATTGCTTTTTTCATATTCGATTTCCATGCGTAGAGAATACGATTCACTTTTTTTAAACACTGTATTTTCTTTGTCGGAAATCCAATCATTTGCCGGCTTATTGATCATATTGGTATCTAGTATCACAAAGCCTCCAGCTGGTTTTCCTTTTGAGAAAATATATCCTGTCAAACCCGTACTACCCAATTGTTCACAGAAGTATATTCCATAGACGTGTTTGTTGATCAACTCTTGTATTTTGGGAGTAAACGTTTTGGAAAGGGCTAAGACTTCCTTTCGCATCTCCTCTGTCCTTTTGGATGGTTGCGGCACTTCGCGAAACTTATCAATTTCATTCATTCTTCTTGCATACTTGAGATGGATTCCTTCTAGAGGATGTATTCGATCAGTCCAGTTAGGAGCCAGTTTGTAATTCTCCGCTTTGGATGTAGGAGAGGTTTGGTAAACTTTTCTGTAGGGGTTTGGCAAAGTGGGTGGTTTGCAAAAGCTAACAAGCAAAAAGGAAAGAATGGCTAGTGTATATACTATATGTTGGTAGAGCATAGATAAATTCCAGTTGTGAAGATTGAGACATTTTTAGATTAATTCACTTTCTTTATCTGTCAAAACTAAAATTATATTTGTTTGAGAATTTCTCAATCCTAAGACAAACCCTTTTCCTGGGAAATCGGCTTGCTGGAAAAAGTGCATATAAAAGATTGTCCAGATGGCTGATGCAAACAAATCATCTTATGAGGGCTTACAGAGCAACATTCCTAAATTAGAAACTCCCCCCATCGAAGTATTCGAGAATGTATATGTGGGCAATGATTTTTTGGTAGAGTTTCGCATTCCTGAATTTACGGCTATCTGCCCCAAAACGGGTTTGCCTGATTTCGGAACGATCGAAATTTCCTATATGCCGAATCAGGTATGTGTAGAATTGAAGTCTTTGAAAGAGTATGTCCTTTTCTTTCGGACCATAGGCATCTTTCACGAAAATGTGGTGAATCGTTTTCTGGACGACTTAGTAAAAGCAATACAACCAAAATATTTGCGCGTTCATGGAGATTTTAGTGTTCGCGGTGGTATTAAGACAAATGTTACCAGAGAGTGGGGAAGCCGTTAGTAGTTTGTTCTGTAACAGTTTCTGCCGCTATTCTTCGCAATGTAGAGTGCATCATCGGCACGTTTGAAAATGGATTCTTTGCTATCATTCGTTTTGTTTTCTACTACGCCAATACTTATGGTTAGTTGTCGCTGGATTTGGAAGTCATGTTCTCTGACTACTTGCAAAAGTTTTTTGCAAAAAGTCTCTATACCCTTTCTCGGTGTTTTGCAAACTAGGATGACAAACTCCTCTCCTCCCCACCTTGCAAAAAGATCTGACGTACGGGTATTGTTTGTGATTAATTTAGCAAGCTCTACCAATACAATATCACCTTTGTCGTGACCAAACGTATCGTTCACACTTTTAAAATGATCGATATCCAATAGCAATAGGGCAATTGTAAAGTTCCCTTGCAAGGCTAGTACTAGCTTTTCCTGTAGAATGCGATTGAACTTTCTCCGATTGTACAGGCCGGTGAGTTGATCGGTAATTGCCTCTTGTTGCAAGGTTTTTGTTTGCGATTCAATTTCTGTTATATCTGTCAACGAGAGTACTAAAATTTCTTCATCAGGGACTTGGTTGAATTTTAATAGGAATGTATGCACGATGCCAGACTTTGGATTTTGGATTTGGCTACGAGGTTGTAACAATTGCTTCTGCTTCAATTTCTCTAACCAACTCAACCTAGATTCAGAGCAAATATAACCAGGTTTTTGTAGAAAAATATTAGAAATCGAAGTATAAGAATTTTGCCACTCCTCTAAACTAGCGCAGGAAAAAAATTCTAAAAAAGCGTGGTTTGCTTCATATACTTTATTTTCATCTGCCATAAGTACCATGTTTGCTTCTAAGTTGAGCAAGGTTTGCATACGGTTTGTATTCTTTTGGATTTCTCTTTCTAGGGTTATTTCGTGGGTAATTTTTGTGAGTAAAGAATAGAGATAATCTACCTTTAGAGGCTTAATGATAAAGCCATGTACCTTGATTTGGATGGCTTCGAGCAAATAAGCCACATCAGAATAAGCTGTAACGAAAATGACCGGAATCGTTTTGTTGCTAGCTAAGATTTTTTTTGCAACAGCAATACCGTTCATTTTGGGCAGATCGATATCTGTAAGAATAATATCGGGTTGGTTTTGTTGGAACAGCTCTAAGCCTTCTTCTCCATCAGAAGCTGGGTACACTTTCTCAACAATAGTTTCTAAAACTCGTAGGGAAGTCTCTTGGATTAGTTTATCGTCCTCAATGTACAGTAAACTAAGATTGAGTTTTTCCATTATACATGAGTCTGCGAATTGATAAAATTTTTACTTATTTTTGTTCCGTTGTTTTGTCAGGTAGATGGCTAACCATAGATTCATAGATTTGTTCTGCCAAGCCTAATTTTTGGTTTGCTGACATAGAGCGAGAGTATTCATCGTAGAGCATATCTTCAAAAATTTCTTCTGCATGTCCGCCTGAGATGAAGTTGGATTTGCCGATGTTTTTTTTCATTTTTGTCAGCATCATTTTGACAAAAATGGATTCGAACTCTACGCTGGAATTGTAGAGTTTCTTTTTATACGGATCCTTAGCAATTTCTGATTTAATATCACGGTGTCTTCTGACATTCGCTGAGGAAACCTTACCGGTAATCTCTTGGTTGATCTGCTGATTGAGTTGTTCTTGGAAAGATGAATCTTTGGTTTTTACAGATTCAGCGATTTGTTTGAGTTTGTTTGCGATTGGTTTTTCAACAAAGTTGAGACGGTTTGTATAATCGTTTATATTGCGAATCATTGGACAAATACCTCTGCGTGTAAAGCTCCCGATTTTTTCAATGCCTCTAGAATAGCAATGATATCTTTGGTGGAAGCACCTATTTTATTCAGCGCTTCTACTATATCAGAAACCTTATTGCTTGCATTCTGAATTTCAAAAATAGTTGGAACTGGTTTTTGTTTTTGGTGTGGGTAGATGAGTTTGTTTTCCTGAACCACTAGGCTTAAGCCTTGTTTGGAAATTGCTACACTGTCTACTGCAATGTCTGCTCCCATGACTATGACACCTGTTCTTTCATTGATGACAACTCTTGCACGTTTGCCTGGTTCAATGCTAGTTTCTTCCAATTGGGATAGAAATTTCACCGAGTCACTGCTACTGGGAATGGATACTTCAATCTCTTTCGGCGATAAAACCTCAACAGATTGAACTGTAGGAATCTTTTTGATAGCGTCTCTTGCTCGGTAAAGGGTTGTGAAATCTTGTTCGTGTAAAAGTATTTTGTATTTGCGTACCAGAATATTGGGATTTTTAGCGAATAGAGAAATGCCTGAGCTTTCTTCCACTACGCCTCCACGGTATATAACGCCTACAGTATGGTTGGCTTTGCGTGAGGAAAAGCGATTCTTTAGGTCTTTGCCGCCAAAGGAAATGACACCGCTTCCGACGACTCTTGTTTTGGCATCCGCAGATTTAAGAGGAGTTTGCAGCAATACACCACCCTCTAATGACTTTGCATCTCCAATAGACGAGATGGTAATATCTACTTGGTCTCCTTGGTTGATGTAGGAGGGAATGTTGGCGGTTACCAGCACAGAAGCAATGTTGCGCGTTGCTACTTTGTTTTCTCCAGGGCTGATGCCTAAATTTTTTAGATAATTGCGCATGCTCTCATTGGTAACGGGAGATTTGCTATCACCAGTTCCTGGAAGACCTACAACAATTCCATAACCAGTGACTTGGTTTTTGCGTACACCCTCGATACGGGCAATTTCTTTTAAGCGAACCTCAGCACTAAAAAGCGCAAAGGGCAGCATTAGTAGAGAAGCAAAAATATGCAGAAATTTCACTTACTCTCTCCTAACATACGCTTCATATATTGCAATATGATTTTTTGTTGTTCTTCATCGGAGAGGCGAGCTTTACGTACTGCGCTACCGTCGCGGTTTTTATAGGATTTGAGGTCAATTTTTGGCTCTTGGATGGATTTTTCAATTGGCTTTCCACGAAACTCCAGCCGTAGGTCGGCGATCATATCACTATATATGACCGAGTTTTTGAGGTTCTGTGTGGATGTAACCCCTGATAATTTTAACTCGTAGACCTGCTTGTCAAAAATCATAGTTTTGACGCCTTCCAAGCTAATGGTTCCGCTGCTTTCATCTTTTTCTTTGACCCGAACCGACATGGAACCTAAAATTTTACCCGTAGACTTAGCCTTGCCATTGCTAACACTAGCTATGCTTCTGTCAGAGTTAAAGCCCATTAGGTCAGGGACAATTTTTTTGTCTGGAGCAGTTTTGATGGTATGTTTGTCGTCTTTATGGGATTCGTATTCATACAGCGTTAGCAAACTATCTTTGATGATTACTTTGATGGTAGCACCTTCTTGGATGCTTTTGCGTGAGGAGTAGGGGTTGCTATCCCGCCAAAAAGACTCTGCCTGTAGCTGGCTTACCAATAGGGCATATCCTAGTATATTTGTATACAGTATTAGCTTGCAGAGTTTCATTTGCTTCTAGTATCGTAATTCTCAAGCAACAGTTTAGCGTAAAAAACACTAGCTATGCATTCTAAAACATTTCTATTGCGTAGGCAAGAAACCAGTTTTTCTATTTGGGAAAATACTTGTAATGGTTCATTTGATCTGTTTTTTGGTTGGTATGAAGGGCCTTTGTGCAGTTCTAGTGTTTTTATTCTGTCAATTTTGCTCTAGTATTCCTACAAAAAAAGACGTTCCAGGCTTTTCTCCTATACGCGATGATAGCTTTGCAGAGAAGTATAGACCGTTTCTTCTCTTGGCTGACAAGGAAATCCCGCCCGAAAAGTTGCTCTACCGTGCCAGTAAGGATGCACAGGGAAACATACATCTTGCCTACCACTTTGTGTGGGCGAAGGAAGAAAATACCCATTCTGGTTTTTATCCTTTTTTATCACGCAATTTGTATACTGGCGGTTTGTCATTGCAGAAGGTTTTATTTGGCAAAGAGGATGTAGAACTAATATCACTGGTTATGAGTCCCACTAGAGAAATTTTGCAAGTTACCTATGAAATTCCTGAAAACTACAGTCCTAGCGATTTCTCTGTCAAACATAGGACTGTTACAGAAAAGGACAATCTGTCTTTTCCCTTGGTTTTTCAGGTAATTTCATGGAATCATCTCGTAAAGCGGATACCCTCTCCCGCAAAAAAGCAACTATTTTCATTGCCCGTTCGCTATTTTGACAGGGAACTGTGGCGCGAGTATTCAATGGTGAAAGACTCTGAATCTACTTTTAACAGGCACCGAGCACATCGCCTGTATGAAAGGGAGGGTGCCAATTAGAGAATGGCAAACTTGCGGAAATAGCAATACTTTTTATTTGACTTTTTAGGAGATAGTAAGAATCTACCTAGTAGGGTAGATTTTATGGATGGTTCAACTGTAGAAATTGATAAGACAATCGGTGATTGTGAATTTACTGATTTGCCATTAGATGACGGGAAGAAGTTCTTGCATGTGCGTTTGAAGCACAGTGAACTCCGTTCAAAATGGGTTCGTTGTAGCAAAATTTCCGATTTTATTTCTCGGTTTTACTCCCACCCCAACCCTAATTTTGGTGCTTTGGATAAATTTCAGGGTTATATGAATGTGATTTCTACCGTTACCAATGAGTTGGTAGAAAATGCCGTTAAATTTTCCTCAGGAGAAGAGGGTGAAATCGAAATTAACCTCTACTCCGAATTGGATCAGTTTGTCTTAGAGATTAGCAATTGCATCAGCGCTGTCCAATACAAATCTTTTTTGGCTTTTTTAGAAACTCTTTTTGATGGTGGCGGCAACTACGAAGACAAGTACTACCAACGTTTGGAAGAGGTCTACGACAAACCGGACGAAACTAGTTCTTCTGTAGGTTTGTTAATGCTATTGAGCCATTTTCCGGTTCGTTTGGGTTACCGTTTTTTCTCGGAAGATGAAGTGATCTATGCCACCGCAAAATGTATTCTAGAATACCAAGAAGTCTGAATACCTTGGTAAAAAGTACTCGTGTTATTTTTTTATCTACTATAAGCTGGCTAGTGTATGAGTACTTTAGAGCAAGATACAATGCAAGACCTGTATATCATCTTCTTTTTGGATGACAAAGAGTATGCCATTGAAATCCGCCATTTGACCGAGATTGTCGCTTTCCAAGCTATTACTCCTATACCCAATTTGCCAGAGTATATCAAAGGTGTGATCAACCTGCGTGGAAAGGTAATTCCTATCATTGACGTTCGTTTGCGCTTTAGTATGCATGCCAAAGAATATACAGACTTTACTTGCATTCTTATTGTAAACCACAACGAAGTGAGCACGGGACTTGTTGTCGATGGAGTCAGAGAGGTTTTGCGGATTGCAGCAGAAAACGTTGAGCCAGCCCCTGAGATTGCCAGTACAAACCATACGGAACGTTTTATCAAATCGATTGGCAAAACAGACGACGGAAAGTTGAAAGTTATTATCAATTTAGAAAAGTTTATCCATGATGTTTCTGAAGTTGCCTAACACATTATGAGTTTAAAACGTATAAGAATCTTTATCATTGATGATCAAACCGTTGTTCGTGAAATTCTAAAGAAAATGTTTTCTACTGACTCTGAATGTGAAGTCGTGGGAGAAGCAGGGGACCCTTATGAAGCGAGCCAATTGATACCCGATTTGACACCTGATGTGTTAACACTAGATATCGAAATGCCACGTATGAATGGCGTGGAGTTTTTGCGTAAGTTGATGCCACAGTATCCCATTCCGGTCATTATGTTGACCAGTACGAGCGAAAGAGGCTCAGAACAAGCTATCCAAGCGATGGCGTATGGAGCTGTTGATTTTATTACCAAACCAGATGGGTTGGATTCTCTACAAAGTATGCAAACCATTCTATTGGCTAAAGTAAAAGCTGCTGCCAAAGTGAAAATACACCAGCATTTCCAGCAGAGCCGTTTTCGCAAAACAACACTTCCCACTTCCTTAGCAGTCAGCTCACATAAAAAGTATAAATATGTGGCAATAGGGGCATCTACGGGTGGTGTTACCGCTATCCGGAGCATCCTTGCACAAATTCCGCAGAACTTTCCACCGATTCTCATTGTGCAGCATATGCCCAAAGGTTTTACCAAGACCTTTGCAGCTAGTTTGCAGCGGGAGTTTGGCCTTGTGACAAGAGAAGCAGAGAATCTAGAAGTATTGCAAAACAATAGGGTGTATGTTGCTCCTGGTAATTTTCATATGACTTTGAAGTATGCGGTAGGAAATTTTGTCATCCATCTGGACTCTACGGAAAAGATCAACGGACACAGACCCTCTGTGGATGTATTGTTTGCTTCGATTGCAAAAACGGGATTTGCTGCTGATTTTTTAGGAATTATCCTGACTGGTATGGGTTCAGATGGTGCCAATGGATTGTTGGCAATGAGCAAAGCGGGTGCCAAAACTTTAGGGCAAGATCAGGAGTCATCTTTGATCTATGGAATGCCACGTGTAGCATTTGAACAGGGTGCTGTACAAGAACAGATAGCTTTGGCAGAAGTAGCTACAAAGATGAGATACTATTTACAGCACCCGCATGAGGTTTGACAGAAATCGGTAAAGTATAGGAGGAAATTTTATGAAACAAGTTTTGATTGTGGATGATTCCGCTATGGTGCGCAATATCGTTGCACTGGCGTTAAAAATGCAGAACTACGAAGTAACCCAAGCTAGTGATGGTTTAGAGGCTTTAGAAAAAGTTGCTGAAATGCGGTTTGACTTTGGAATTTTTGATGTGAATATGCCAAATATTTCTGGTTTGGAATTGATTCCCAAGGTACTTGCGACAGATAATGGTAAGGATATGAAAATTGTAATGCTAACTACGGAGTCAAGCGATGAGATGCGTGCACAAGCGCAGAAGTCTGGTGCTAAAGCTTGGATTGTGAAACCCTTTGAAAACGAGAATTTGCTCGCCTTACTACAAGGTTTGGATACAAAATAACAAATGCGCTTATTTTTGGGTATATCCTTGACGGAAGAGGCTGTAAATTGTCTGGAAGACTGTAGCTATGGCTTAGCAGATGTTCGTTGGTCTGGAGCGGAAAGGTTACACCTAACTCTACAGTTCTTGGGAGAGATAGGTGCTCCCACTAGGGAAGAGATGATAGAAGTCTTGCAACAGATTCGCCTAGAGCCTTTTGCATTGCAGATCCAGGGAATGGGTTTGTGGCAGGTAAAAGCCAATACAGGAATTATTTATGCAGGTATTGAGAAGTCTCCTGAGTTACTGGTCCTACAAAAGCAAATTGCCTACCGACTTTCCCATATTGGTATCCAGGGCAGAGGAAAAAAATACTTTCCACACATTACCCTAGCCAGATATTCGGGAGAGAAAGTTATGGGAATGGACGAATATGTCAGTTCACAGGCAGAAAAACTCTCTTGCCATCTCCCAGTGGAAAACTTCCACCTGTACTCTAGCCAGCTGCATAAGGATGGTTCTATTTATAAAATTTTAGAGACTTTTTTCTAATTTTTTCAATTCATCCTTGCCACTTAGAAAACGCTTTCTAACTTTTACAATATTGGTGAAAGTGGTGAGCATAAAAGTTATTCATCTATTTACTATTGCAGAAAGTATCGAAAAAGATATACAAGCTATGCGTGAGATTCTACAGTCTATTCCTTCTCATGCAGAGCATTTTGTTAGGATCCAAAAAAGTATTTCAGATGAAATTGCAAAATTGGAGCAAGAAAAACAGGACTTACTATCCTTAGAGTTTGAGCTTCCGGAAACCACTAGTGACATTCAGCCTTCTGTTCCGATTTACCAAAACAATGATGTCCAACCTGAAAACATTGCTGACTTTCGCCGCGAGAAGCAAGTCAGCCAACAGAT
This sequence comes from Spirochaetota bacterium, assembly GCA_039028475.1. Classification (GTDB taxonomy): domain Bacteria; phylum Spirochaetota; class Leptospiria; order Leptospirales; family Leptospiraceae; genus JBCCIA01. The sequence goes on from JBCCIA010000055.1 coordinate 9,129, forward strand.
CCATGATGCAGATGCAAATTCAGGAAAGCCTAAAAAAATTCAAAAGCGCGCCTATAGGTATTGATGTATGAAAAAAAAGTTTCGATGGGTTATTTTTATAACTCTAAGTTTATCTGTATGTAATTCTGGAAAAGAAGTACTGGCAACCTTCCAGGGTGGAAGTGTAACACGACAGGAGTTGCGAGACTTTTATAAGTTCAAAGACGCTCCCATCAACCCAAAAACTACTTCTCTTAAAAACCAGCTAGCAGTTTTAGAAGGGATTGCCCTACAAAAAATCATCTACAAAGAAAATGAAAAGGCGAAGATCTTTGCAGGCAAAGAGTTTACCAATATTTGGGAGATCGCAGAAAAGCAGATGCTTGCCGACCTCTACAGAAAAGAATACCAAAAAAACTTGTCCTCTGAGGAAAAACTAAAACTTGTCAGCATCCAATTTCTTTTCCTCAAAGCGAATAAGGGTGAGGATCTGAGTTCGCAGGCAGAGAATCATAAGAAAGCATTGGCGGCCTTGTCCGATGACAAAGCAATCTATAAGTACATGGCAGAAAATACCCAAGAAAATGGTCGCAAACCTGTAGGTGGTTTTCTTGAACCCTTTTGTGTAAATTGTGGTCCAAACCCGTTATTGGATACCTTTACCGAGGGAATTCGTGGTAAGTCGAAAGACTTTTTTGTGTCTTCCGATAAGTTTGCCAATGCCTATATTTATCGGGTTGTCGAGAGGCAAGAAGTTACATCAGATTCCTTAGTAGCATTTCTCAAAGAGAGATTTTTAAAGTTCCAAGCCCAAGCAAGTGCTTTTGATAAAGATGCAAAGTCTAAGAAAGAAAAACAATATGCCACTTATTATATGGAATCAGGGGCTAAGCTCGACAAAAAAGTGAAGTTGACCGCTGAACATTACCAAAAGCAATTTGCAAAGATCGCTTGGACCAAACACCTGCAAGAAATCAGTAAAACAAATGCTATGTCGGTCAACTCCGAAATTCGCCAAAAACGTAGCAGTATTGCAGTGGGTGATTTGCAAGACGATACTGTACTGTATACTTTTAAGAGTAAGCCATTTACCTACAAGGAATTGAACCAAGAATTTGATAAGTTGCGTGTGCAAGGAGAGGCAGAAGCAGACAACCCACGTATTATTCGAGAAAAGCTAAACTTCCTCTATGAAATCTACATACCAGGGGTTTTATTTTCTACACTGGAAGCTGCAAAAAAGATTCGTGGCAGTGATGCCTACAAGCTAGCAGAGACCTTTCTTCGTAGGGGCATTTCTTGGAGTTTCTTCCAAAACAACCTACAAAAACAGAAGATAGAAATCAAAGAAGAGGAAATCAAAGAGACTTACGAAGCAGGTAAAATGTATTCCTATGTGGATACAAATATCAAAGATAAAAAGGTTCCTCTACCTTATGGTCAGGTTAAAGAGCGTATTAGACGAGAGTTGACACAAAACAAAACCAGAAAATTATTTGAAAATCAGATCGCTGGTTTGAAAAAGCAGTACGCTCTCAAGGTTGACAATAAGAAGCTTAAAGAAGGTAAGCTATAGCTATACTGATAAGCGTTCTATCTCAGATACGACATGCTTGAGTTCTTGCAATAGGCGGGAACTCGCGTATTTGCTGTCCAAAATCTCTAAAATACTCTTATAGTACCACAAGCTACCTGTTTTTCTTCCTTGGAATAGCTCCCATAAGTCCTCACCTTTTACCTTATAGTCATGCAAAATACTGCGGGCATTGTGTAGTTTATCTGCCAGTGTCACTAGGACAGCTTCTGGTGATTTGTGGGCTAAAGACGCTAGGTATTTTTCTTTGCGGGTCTTCCATTCCTCCCTGGTATCGGGAGAATCTGTTAGGGAATCAGAGCATTCTTCTACAATGGATGCTACTTTTTTTCCGAATAGATCTTCAATCTCTTTGAGTGTTTTTTCTCCTCCTTGGTCTTCGGCTGCGTCGTGTAGAAGGGCGGCGATAGCTTCCGTTTCGCCGCCACCATTTTCTAAGACTAAGGCCGATACAGAAACCAGGTGTGTCAAATAGGGAATCCCAGAACCCTTCCTTTTTTGTGAACGGTGTAAAGTGAAAGCATAGTTGAATGCCTTCTGGTATGTTTCTGATAAAACCATAATAGGTACCTCCATCCCTTACTTGACATGCTGTAAGAGAACGAACAAATGTATTGGTAAACATTGAAAAGGCAATGAGGAGAGTCAATGAAAACAATTGGAATCATTGGTTTAGGTAACATGGGATTCGCCCTTTGGCAGTACTTGCAGCAAAACGAATACGATGTAGTGGTATATGACCCTTATGTAAAGGCAGAGGAAAAAGTCAAACAATTGGATGATATTTCAGAGATTTGGCAAAGAGCGTCTATTGTACTGGTTTGTGTAAAACCTAATAAGGTGCAGGAAATTTTAAGGACTGCAGAGAAGGCTACAAAAGTTGTTAGTATCGCTGCTGGTGTAAGCATCACAAGCATGGCAGAGAGTTTGCCGACTGGTAGTGCGGTTGTTCGTTTGATGCCTAACTTACCGTTATTGGTAGGGCAGGGGTGTATTGGTTACTTTGGCGCGGAGGAGCTTTATCTTGATGTAGAAGAGGTATTTTCCCAAGTAGGTAAGGTGTTTCGGCTGAACTCTGAACAGGCAATGGATGCGTTTACAGCTATTGCAGGTTCTGGACCAGCTTTTGTGTTGGCATTTGCCCAGGCAATGGCAGAAGGAGGCGTACTTTCTGGGATTCCTTACCAAGAATCTTTACAATGGGTCTTACAAACTATGCAGGGCACTGTGGCTCTGCTAGGTTCTGAGATGGAGAAAAATCCAGCCATGCACCCAGGAACTTTGCGGAACCGGGTTACTTCACCAGGAGGCACTACCATTGAGGGTTTGAAATATTTAGAAAAAGGAAAGATGAACTATGTTGTAATGGAAGCAGTTTACCAAACTTATTTGAAAGCAAAGGGGAAGTGAAAGAAAACGACTGGCGCGGACAGGATTCGAACCTGTGGCCTTTGGGTTATGAGCCCAACGAGCTACCAGCTGCTCCACCGCGCGTCGTGATTACCATAATATATTGCTGGTATTTTCATTCAAGTTCTTTTTTTATATTAGCTCTCGTTTTTTTATTTTATACTTTCTACAATAATCAAACCTTTTCTGGCTATAAATTAAATATGTAGTTGTTATTTATGATGCTCAAATTATATATTGGATTCTAGACAAAAAAGATTGGGATAGTACATTGATAAATAAAGATGATTCTGCGCTTGTAATCGAACATTATGAAAAAAAAATATATGATCAACGGCAATTGTTGGAAATCAGTAAAGCCTTATATTCTACGCTAGAATACAACGATCTAATAGATGCTATATTAAATATTTGTCTTGCTCAATTACAGACATTGAAATCAGCCATTTACCTAGCACCCGATGTTGATGCTAATTTTATCAAAATGAAAATGGACCCTAGTCATAAAGGTTTTGATATCTCAGATGATGATTTTGCTACAAAAATTTCAATTGAATCCCCACTTATCCAGTTTTTTGAAGAAAAGCCCCGAGCAATAGGTATTCCTGCCTTGGAAAAAATTGATCAAGTGAGAGATTCGGAAGAGTTTGCTTCTTTACGTAGTTTAGGAGCAGAACTTGTCACGCCTCTGACGGCAAAGGGCAAAGTAAACGGTCTCTTAGTGTTGGGAGAGAAGATTACCCTAAGTGATTTTTTAGAAGATGAAAAGGAGTTTTTAACAGTTCTCGCAGGTTTGGCTGGCGTCGCTGTAGATAACGCCCGGCTCTATGAGCTAGCCACTGTAGATATGATGACCCAGCTTAAGATCCACCATTACTTCCAATCAAAACTCCGTGAAGAAATTGATAGGTGTCGTAAGAAAAAAACCTCTCTTGCTTTACTGTTTACAGATGTGGATAAGTTTAAGGTATTTAATGATACCTATGGCCACCAGGCTGGAGATGTAGTTCTTATCGAGGTGGCAAAAAAACTCATGGAATGTGCGCGCAAGCAAGATATTGCGGCTCGTTATGGTGGAGAAGAGTTTTGCATTGTTATGCCAGGAGCAGGGGCGCAAGAAGGCTATGAGATGGGGGAAGAAGTTCGTAAATCTATAGAAGCTCATAGAGTTAAAAACCCCAATACCAATGAAGATTTGAAAGTCACCATAAGTGTTGGTGTGACGGAATTTCACCCCCAAGATAGGAATAACAAAGAAGTAATAGAGAGAGCAGATAAAGCCTTATATGAAGCAAAGCATGGAGGCAGAAACCAAACTCGGATAAAAAAGTTTGAAGATCTCAAATGATTGTACCACTGGATTGGCAATATAAACCGCATGCACAAATTGCTCGTACTCGTCTTATTTTTAGGGCAGTTTTACTGCGCCGAATCTCGTTATATTAGGAAGTTCCAAGAAAAGAAAATCACGCATTATACCTTTGCCACCAAACTAGTGGACTTCCAACCAATTTTTCGCTTGCAGGTGCGCTTGCCTGGGCAAAAGAAAAAGAAAGTTCTTAATTTTATCTTAGATACTGGTTCGAATGTATCCATTCTCAATGCTTCCACGTTTCCCGGTAAATATCCCAAAAAAATTCTCAAAGTAAAATCTTTTTTAAAGGAACGTAAGGAGGAGTATTCTCTGGTCCGCTTAAATCTATTCCAAGAGAATAAACTGTTACTGGCAAGAGCGCTGTTTTACACAACAAAATTTCATTCGCGCCTCAACTTTGATGGTATTATAGGCAATAATATTCTGTCTCGCTTTAAAATCTTTCTCGAACTCCCCGAACGAGTTACTTTTATCCGTAAAAATAGCAAACTCGACTTTATTAGCACACAATTCGATGGTTCTATCATTGAATACAATAGAAGCCATATCATACTACCAGCTTATTTAGGGTCCAAACCACTGTTTTTTATTTTTGATACAGGGGCGGGGATTAGCTTTTTGAACCCAGAAAATATTCGAGGATTGGAAAGCTATAAAATCGGTGAGAAGAGTTTCTATGACCTCTCTGGCGAGTTTAACCAGGCCAGTGCCTATGATTTGCCAAATTTTTGTCTTGTGAAAGAAAATTTATGTGAGAAACGCATGGAATTTGTTGCAGGTAAATCGATTCGTAATTTTCTTGGTAAATATCCTGTAGATGGATTATTGGGCATCAATCTAATCAACAGGTACTATATTCTGATTGATTATGATAAAAAAGTAATGTATTTTAACCGTAAGGACAATCAAATCCCATGAACCGAGAAAAGATAATTGTAGCAATGAGCGGTGGAGTCGATAGCGCAGTGACAGCTGGGCTTCTGCTAGAACGCGGTTATGATGTTATAGGTATCAATCTACGTACCTGGGAATACGAACCGCCTAGTTGTGATACCGGAGGACATAAAAAATCATGCTGTTCTCCGGAAGACATTCGTGACGCTCGTGATGTAGGTTTAGCCTTTAAAATCCCTTTTTATGTTGTAAAAATGGAAAAAGTCTTTGGCGAAAAGGTCATCGATCGTTTTATCCACGATTATGAGAACGGTATGACACCAAATCCATGTGTCGAGTGCAATACCTTTGTGAAATTTGGAGCCTTATTTGAAAAGGCGCAATCTTTAGGCATCCAAAAGATTGCTACAGGGCATTACGCCAAGATCGCAGAGGTAAATGGTAGGTATGCCATTGCAAATGCAAAGTATCTAAAAAAGAACCAAGCCTACTACCTCTATGGACTCAGCCAGGAGAACCTAAAGAATACCTTATTTCCGCTAGGCGGGATGACGAAAGAAGAGGTACGGGAACACGCGCGCAGGTTTGGTCTGGCGGTTGCAGACAAACCAGAGTCGCAAGAGATCTGCTTTATTCCTGAAAACGATTACCGTAAGTTTCTCGCCAAAAAAGGCGTAGAGTTTACCCCGGGTTACTTCCGTCTAACATCTGGAGAAATCGTTGGTAAACACACTGGCAAAGAAAAGTTTACCATCGGGCAAAGAAAGGGCTTAGGAGTTTCCTGGAAGTATCCCCTATATGTAATTGCAATTGAAGACGATGGGACTGTGGTAGTTGGCCAAGAAGAGGAGACGGTTTGCTCGCAATTCACCATCGCTGACCCTTGTTTCCAAGGAATTGCAGAACTTGCCGAGGGGCAGGAAATACAAGCTAGGGTGCAGATACGTTATAGGCATATTGCGGAAAAATGTACGGTCAAAAAAGAGAATGGTGAGCTGCTTGTTTTGTCAGATCAGGCTTCGCTAAAGAGCGTTACGCCTGGACAATCGGCAATATTCTACCCTGTAGAGGGAGACTATTTGTTGTTTGGTGGTATTATCAAAAAGGGTAGTATCCGCATGGGCCAATCTCCCGTTTCCTTACAAACTGCACAAAACTAAGTATTATGTCTGAACGAACGATTTTAATCATAGGTGCCAGTTTGTTGCAAATCCCTGTAATCCAGGCAGCGAAAGACTTGCGTTTGAAAACGATTGTTGCTGATATGAATCCAAATGCCCCAGGGATGGCAATGGCAGATGAGACTTTTGTCATGAGTACCAAAGATATAGAGGGTATGGTGCGTAGTGCAAAGGTCTATAGCCGAACACAAGCAATACACGGTGTTATAACCGCTGGAACCGATGCAAGTATGACCGTTGCAGCAGTGGCTAATTCTCTAGAGTTGCCGGGGATTCGTTTTGTAGATGCAGAAGCTGCCACCAATAAGATCAAAATGCGCAAAAGACTGCAAAAATTTGCTGTACCCATACCCAAATTTGCACCAGTATGGAACATCCAAGATGCACGTGATGCCTTAGAGTTTTTGCAATTTCCATTGGTAATGAAACCTGCTGACAATATGGGAGCTAGAGGGGTCATTAAGGTAAATTCACAAGAGGAGCTGCAGTTTGCCTTTCGTCATGCTAAGCAATTCTGTCCTACAGGGGAGATGATCCTAGAAGAGTTTATGCAAGGGCCAGAGGTGTCTGTAGACGCTTTGGCTTGGAACGGAAACGTGCAAATCACAGGAATAGCCGACCGTATCATTGAGCAGGAAACTTACTTTATCGAAGTGGGCCACAACATGCCTTCTGCCCTACCCAAAGAAACTTTGCAAGAAGTGGAAAAGGTTATGAAACAAGGTATGCAAGCCCTGGGTTTGACGCATGGAGCGGGAAAGGGCGATATAAAGATTACCCCGGATGGAGTCAAAATAGGTGAGATTGCAGGTCGTCTATCAGGTGGTTTTATGTCTAGCTATACCTATCCCTTATCCTCCGGTGTGAATTTGATTCGTGCTGCCATCCAAATCTCTTTAGGAGAAAGTCCAGACGACTTACAAGAATCACTCCAACGAGTCTCTGTGGAAAGGTCTCTATTTGCTTCACCAGGTAAATTATTACGGGTACTTGGCTGTGAAGCTGCAAAAGAAATACCAGGTGTAGAAGAAATTTTTATCACCAAAAAAGCTGGTGATATGATTGAAAAACCAACCAATAATATTCATAAGAGTGGGCATGTAATTATAGCTGCAGATAGTTTGCAAGCTGCGGAAGAAATATTTACCAAAGTGAAAGACCTTATCCGTTTTGAATCAGACGATATATATTCTGTAGATGAAAAGTCTATCGCCAAACAGGCCCGCAAACGTTTTGGCAAGAGTGTTTGTTGGGTATGTAAAATATGCGATGGTAAGGATTGTGCTTCTGGGGTGCCTGGCATGGGCGGAGTTGGTAAAATGAAAACTTTCCAAGACAATACCAATGCTTTAAGTGAATACAGCATCGTTCCTAGTTATATTCGAGAGCACGTAAGTCCTACTGTGACAGCAGATTTTTTACAACAATCACTTTCCTTTCCGGTGATGGCAGCACCCATGACAGGTGCTGTTACAAATATGAAGGGAGCCATAGATGAGTATGAATACGCGAGTACTGTTTTAACAGCCTGCAAAGAGGTTGGTAGCATTGCTTGGCTCGGCGATGGAGCGTCACCTGAGAAATACTTAATTATGCTAAAAGCGCTGCAAACCGTGCAAGGTCATGGAATTTTAATTTGTAAGCCTAGAGCTGACCTCGGTATGCTCCAAGAAAGGTTTCGCGAGGCAGAAAGGGTAGGGGCAGTTGCTGTAGGAATGGATATAGATGCGGCGCGCTTTAAAACAATGGAACTTAAGAAGCAATCTTCTATTACAAGAACGATGCCTGATTTGGCAAAGGTACGCTCATTGACTAAGTTGCCCTTTATTTTAAAAGGAATTATGAGTACTGGGGATGCGGAGTTAGCAGTAGAAACAGGAGCTGATTGTGTTGTCGTATCAAATCACGGGGGAAGAGTTTTAGATGATATGCCAGGGACAGCACGTGTTCTACCGGCAATTGCAGAAAGGTTGCAAGGAAAGGTGAAGGTTTTGGTAGATGGAGGAATTCGTAGTGGAACCGATGTCTTTAAGATGCTTGCTCTAGGAGCGGAAGCTACCTTGGTGGGCAGGCCGCTTTCCATTGCAGCTGTAGGTGGTGGAGTTGCGGGAGTAAAGTATTTTCTCAATCAATACAAGCAAGAACTCCTTGCCAGTATGGGAGTTACTGGAGCAGAAACGATCGCAAATATAAAACCTGAAATGTTATTTTCACGTAAGAGTTGAATACATGGAAAAAGAAATCCAAGATCTAGAACAAATTAATAAAATCATCGATACACTGTTTTCTGTTTTACCAGTTTACCTTCTGGTAAATGGAAAATCACAGATTGTCAAAATCATTACCAATACTAGCCAGGGTCTTGTGATTAAGCCTCCCGCTGTTGTGCCTAAGGGCGACAAACGGGTTCTCACTATAACCAACAGTGGTTCTGTTTATATTTTTATTTTTAAAAAGTTGGGTAGCCAAGCTGGCTATGAACTTTTGAAACCGGTACAGGCATCTACCAAAAAAGCGCATCGAGAAACGGAACGTTTTGATCTAAGCGCAGGCAATTTCCGGGTATTTGCAACCAATATTGTGAAACAGGGAGAAATAGGCAAATACCTATCAGGAGATTCTGCTAAGGTAAGTAGTATTACTAAAAACGCTTTGGCTAAGATAAAACATAAGTTTTCCGATGTAAAGATCTATGTGCAGGAGAGGCAGGATCATATCATGCGTCTGTTATCGAACTATGACAAAGCCATTTTTATCCCTGATGCAGATAAACCTGAGTTGGTAACAGAAGACTATGTGCCTTACAATGAATATGTAAAACTAAAAAGTACCTACAAAAACACCGAAAAGTATAGGTCAGAAATAGCCTTTCCTATCAAATACCGCAATTATACCTTAATAGGTTATATCCATGTCCTACACAAAGAACCACTAGAACTAGACGCGTTTAATCTAATCAAACTTTCCAGCTCCAATATCAAAAGGGAATTGCAAAATACAGGGATTGTACAGTTTTCCAAAGAGATTTGTAATATATCGGACATTAGTGAAAGTGGTCTGAGTTTTATCCATCCACCTAGCATTCTCAATAACAAATTATTTATTACCAGCGAAGCGATCCTCTTAGACCTTGTTTTTAGCGAAGAGCATAAGGTTACCGTACGTGCGATTGTACGAAATATAACGGCTCAAGAAAAAGATTTTCGTATCGGCTGCCAGTTTTATCCTCAGAATGAATTGGAAATGCAAGCAGTTCGCGAATTTTTGATTAGCAAAACTAAGCAAGATTTAGAAGCCAAGGATTCACACATCACAACACATTAACCTTGGTCTATGGTATTTAGGAGTTGCAAACATTTTCAACAATCATCCAAGGCAATGCATACCAAAAAACGTTACTAGCTTTTTTAGAAGAACGTTTTACGTACCTATCGGGTAATGAATGGGAGCAGTGCATTTGTTTAGGGCGTGTCCTGGTGAACGGGCAAAACCAAGTCAGTGCTTACCACTTGCAAGTTGGTGATAGCGTAGAGTTTTTACCCGGAGATTTATTTACAGGAGAAGAACCTGAAGTAGACACTTCTTACCAAATTATCTATGAGGATGAATATTTATTTGCTGTTGACAAACCAGGCAATTTACCAGTGCATCCTACCGCTCGCTATAAAACACACAATCTTGTAAGTTTGTTACAGAAAACAAAAGATTATAGGGAGTCTTATCTGGTACACCGTTTGGATCGCGAAACATCTGGAATCGTATTATTCTCAAAACAAAAAGAATTTACACATAAGTTGGCTAGGCTATTCCAAAATAGGAAAATTACTAAGACTTACCTAGTCTATGTATGGGGTAGCTTTCCGATTGCAAAATATACCAAAGGATATATTTTAGCAGATCACAAGTCCCAGGTACGAAAAAAGAAGCTCTTTTCTTGGCAAGCACAAGAGTTAGGTAAATACGCGGCTACTAGCTTTTTTAAAGTAGAGGAGAAATACGGTATTTCTAGACTTTTGGCTCAGCCTTATACGGGTCGATTGCACCAAATCAGAGCTACACTTTGTTCACTACCACAAGATCATCGTAGTAGGCGTGTCGGACGTGATTCTTTCTCCGTTCTGATTATTGCTTTGCTTACGCTCGCTCTCGGGTTTTCCACTGGCCTAATTCGCAGACCCAAGAAAACAGGGGTTTTTTACGCCAATATCTTCAGGGGATGCGAAGAAGCCTAGTTTTCCACCCGGCTTCGGTAACGGCAATTGAACTGATTATATTTAGCCTTTTCTCGCAGTTC
>JBCCIA010000056.1:0-19605 GCA_039028475.1 Spirochaetota bacterium
CGGAAAGTGTCAAGGCGCTGATGGTGGGCCTTCGCCTGTGGCCTGTCTTCGATGGCGCGCGCGGCCGCCCAAAGCTCCTGGAATAAAAAACAACAAACGCCAGCATAATGCCGAGGGAGGAGTAAAATTTCCCCTCTCCCAGGCCGGTAAAGTTTCTCTCTGCTTCTAAGCCAAACAGTAAAATGGGAAAGGAAAAGGGAATCAAAAGAAGGGGTAGGATCACTTCTTTCAAACGTGTCGCAAAACTCATGCTGCTCAACATGTTTCCTAGCAATACTAAAGAAAGCGTACCAGGAACTAAGAACAATAGATGTTTGCCTAGGCTCGCCAAGGTCATATCAAAGTTTTTAAAGAAAAAAGCAAAAAACAGTAGAAGCAAAACCTCGAAGAAACTCAGAACGATCCAAAGCAAAAATGATTTGGTAAGATAATGGATTTGGCCTGGGAGAAATAGGGAGTTGATCTGAAATGCCCCCGCTTCTCTCTCCTCCCAATTGGACTGGCCAATGAAAACAAACGACAGAATGAAAATGATTGCCCATTTCAAACCTGAAATTTCGTTGGCGGAAAGGTCTCCCTCCACCTCCAAAGAGAAATGAAAAATCATAATAAAAGCAAGGGTGAGTACGATCATAGAGACAAAGCTCGCATTAGAACGAAAAAGCAAACGAAGTTCTTTTTGCAAAATTGCTTTAAACATAGCGAGAACACCCCGCCTCAATATGCAAACCAGCATCGGTAACACTTTGCAACAACTGCGGATTGTGCGAAACAACAAGTAGAGAACTTTGTTGCTTCAACTGTGTCAGGATGTACAAGAATTGCTCGATGGATTTTTTATCTAGACCTACCATAGGTTCATCCAAAAGGTACACATAGGGTTGTGGCAAAAAACTACGGATCAAAGCGGCTTTTTGCTTCATCCCCTGCGAAAAAGTAGTAATAGGATCATAACGCCTTTTCTTCAGTTGGAATACTTCTAAAAAAATTTCTATCTGCTCAGGTTGCATGGGATGCGACAGAATGCCATTGAAATAGTCAATGTTTTCCTGCAATGTCAACGAAGAATACAAGCCAAGCTGGTGCCCTGCATAAGAAACCTTGACTCTTTTCGCATCCAAACCAACATCCCAAGAGATGAATTGCGAAAATTTCGTATAATTGGACAAAACCCGTAGCAGAGTCGACTTTCCACTCCCATTGTCTCCGGTGACAAGAACACAACTGGCTAGCTGCAAAGAAAAAGATATATCTTTTAAAATCTTCTTATAACCAATGCTGTACCTGAGAGATTTGCAAGAGAAGAGTTTCTGCACCATAGTTAGGTTTATCAGCAAATCTATAGGAGAATAATTTTTCAATGTTATTTTTTTTCATTTGTCAACGAGGGCGGAGTGTCAATATATGAATAAGTACTCAAATCATATACACAAAAACACAGATGATGAGAGGAGAACTGAGAAGAATGAAGTTTATTTCATATTTATGCCTTATTTACACACTTTTAACCATTTCCATTGCAAGTGAAGTCCCCAACACCTCTTACTTATACACCCCCGAACCAAACGAAGAAAAAAGCAAGTTTGTCTCCCTCGAACAGAGTATTTCGAATAAGGTATTTGAAATTGAAAAGCTACACGCGAGAATAGTCCCATACAACCGCAGCATGCGTAAAGAAATTACCATAGACAATCACATCACCCCGTTTACCCGACACAAGCACGAGACCATTCGTTACGAAAAAGAAACTGTTTTAATTTTTTCAGCAAACAAACTTACAAAAGTGAAAATTATTTCCCGGAAACGCTTTTTGAACGATAACACCAAATTTCTCAATAAAAAGTTTATTTTTGTCTACCCAGATTACGACTACTCTAGTTTGGCCGTAGACAACTTAGATGGACATAGCTTGCAATACCTGAAGTTCTTTTCCGAAAAAAATAAATTAGAAGCCTTGCAAAAGGTAGATCAAAACCTGCAAGAGTCCATTTACAAATTAGAAGTACTACTTTTAAAATACCAAAAACGACGTTCCTCCAGAGAAAAACAAAAACTCGATATATAACCAGGACCGCTTATGAAATACCTATCCTTCCTGTTAGCATTTCCTATTCTCTTACATGCAGAACAAGGAATCCTTTCTTCTCACAAAAAACAAGTCTTCGAAACCGCAAAAAAAATTGTCAGACAAATGAGCGATAGCGAAAAGGCTGGGCAACTGCTACACTTTACCATTCCTGGAAAAACAGTGACTCCAGCAGTCGCAAAGAAAATTAGCAAACTAAAACCGGGAGGGATTATCTTTTTTGCCAATAACATAGGTAATCCACGTGAAATAAAAACCCTCACGACTTCCTTACAACTAACGATGCAAAAAGCCCAAGGATTGCCATTGCTCATTTCTACCGATCAAGAAGGCGGAAAAGTGGTTCGCATTACCAAAGGTGTTACCCAGTTTCCCAGTGCAATGGCTCTTGGGCAATCGGGAAACCCAAATTACTCCTACGCTGTAGGCTTTCTCACATCGTACCAATTGAAAAAGTTAGGTATCAATTTACTACTAGCTCCTTCCCTAGACATCAACAACAATCCTCGCAATCCGGTCATCAATACCCGCTCCTTTGGAGCAGACAGTGCAACCGTGATACGTATTGGTCTAGCCTACGAAAGAGGAGCACGACGTGGTGGAGCGATTCCTGTTATAAAACATTTTCCTGGACACGGCGATACAAATGTAGATAGCCACAAAGGTCTGCCAGTGATTGAAAAGAAATTGCAACAGCTAGAACAAATGGAACTGACACCTTTCCGGCAAGCCATCGCCAACGGCGCACAGGCAGTGATGAGTGCCCACATTATCTATCCGCAACTAGACAAGAAATACCCTGCAACCCTATCTCCCAAAGTACTACGTGCTATTCTAAGAAAAAAATTTGGTTTTAATGGTATTGTCATGACAGATGCCATGGAAATGGATGCAATATCCAAAAACTACCAAAACGAGAATACGGCTGCGTTGGCAATCAAGGCAGGGGCTGACATCATTTTACTGGTGAGTTGGGAAAACAAGCCAGAAGCCTACTTAAAGATGATAGTGAAAGCAATGCAAAAAGGAGCCTTTAAAGTAGGCAAAGAAGACTTGCTAGAACAAGCCGTCATTCGCCAAATCGCTGTAAAAATAGAAAATGGACTTTTACACGAATCATACTCCTACCACAAAGCAAACAGCCCTATTCTCAACAGCTATATAAAACGCAAGGCGCAAGTGCGTGAAAAAATCTACGCAAAGTTAGCAAAAATAGGCGTTGCGAAAATCAATACAAGGGTCTCACGCGCCTCCATCCGATCTTATGTAAAACCGTTTGTACCATTACAAAGCACTGCGCTAAAAACCACTGCCCTGTTTCGCGGAAGCAATGCCAGCGTAGCAGAGTACAAACGGAGAAAGCTAACCACCTTCTCTTATAAAAAACTCGCTTCTATCCTGGCATCTCCTAAGTACAAAACTCTAGTATTGGAAACTAATGGAGAAAAGAGTGTTAGCAAATTCAGCCGTCTTATCAAAAAATATCCTAAAAAAAAGTTCGTCCTTTTACATTCAGGAAATCCTTTCCTAGAACAATTGCCGAAAAGCTCCAATAGCCATGTCTTATTCTCCTTCTCGCCAACCCTAGAGTCTAAAAAAGCCTTAATCCATAATTTACTCAATGGGCAAAAGGGTAAAAAGGTTCCAGTAGCCAAATTGGTATTTGATTGATATTGCAAGTGAAAGTATTTCTTATCACAGTATTTTTCCTATGCACGTACCAATCGTGCACAAGCCTGAGCAAACAGAAATATATTTCTTGTAAAGATCCAAAGTTGGACCAAATACAAAGGAAACAAACAAATACTCGCCCTGCTGCGGGAACTCCGGTGAGTTTTTGTGCACAGGTACTATACGTGGGCAATGAACCCTTTGCAGCTTTAGTTTTGCGTGACGCCCAAAAGAGAACCTTCTACATCCGTAAAAATACTCTCTATGAGAAACTGCTCAAACAGCAGTACCAAAACTTTCATGTGCAAGGAATATACTATCCTAGAAGCATTTTGCTCCCGCAAGCAGATGGCAGTATCGAAGTCAAATCCATACAAAAAATCACTAATGAGTACTGATCCATTTTCTTTCCCTTTGCTCATTCTTACCTTAGGAAATATACCTTTAGGCAAAAGAAAAAGTAGTTAGAATTGTAGATTTCCTCTTGAATCATTACAGTGGGGTGAAATTGTATGGGTAAAATACCTTGCAGGGAGTAAAGCATGGCTATACGGTTTCTGGTTCTTTTTCTGTTTTTTTCTATCCAAGCAATATTTTCCGAAAGTTCACGGGCAGATACATGTGTCGAAGGGGATTGCCAGAATGGTAGAGGAATTTTACAATTCTCAGGCAACCAGTACGAAGGAACATTTCAAGATGGCAAGTTTCATGGTAAAGGAAAATTGTTCTTTGCAAAAAATGATGTCTATATAGGAAGTTTTAAACAAGGACTATTCAATGGAAAAGGCTCCTTTCGTTTTCACAATGGAGACATCTATATTGGTGAGTTTCGCAATGGAAAGTTTGCTGGGAGGGGAATTGCCCATTCAGCCCTAGAACATAAATATTTAGGAGAGTTTAAAAGCCAAAAATTTGATGGCATAGGATACTATAGTTATCCCGATGGAACTTCTTTCTTTGGTCGTTTTGTATCGGGCAAACCACTAGGCAAGGGAATTCTCTTTAGCGGCAAAGGCTCTTACTATGTAGGTATATTCAACAACGTAGACCTATTACAAGAAGGATTTTTTATTTCCATGATGGATAGTAAAAAATACCGTAAAATCTATGCCGGCAAAGAAGTAGGAACCGGTCCATTTGTCCCAGGGGAAAAACAAAAGTTTTCTGGCAAGTTGCAAGATGGAAAATACCAAGGACTTGGCTTTTTGCTCTCCGATTCCGGGAATTTGTATTTTGGTGACTTCCAACAAGGCAAATTGCAGGGAGAAGGTATTTTTATTTCCTCCAAGGGCAGGAAGTATTTTGGCAACTTCAAAGACAACCAATTTGATGGAGAAGGGACTCTTTTAGATTCCGATGGCTATTTGATCTATTCAGGGATTTGGGTAAACAACCTCCCCATAGAACCCGTAAAGGAAAAATAAAACATTTATGCCTTCGCCGGATATCATATACTCCCCTACAAGAGAAACACAACAAAAGTCTATCGACTTCGTTTCCAATGCACTCCAAGAACACTCACTCCTACATGTACCGCGTCCAGGCTTTCAAAGCTATGAAACTTTGGTCCACAATGTACAAGAGGAAACCGTAGGTATATGCATTGCTTTGGTAAATTGGAACTGGCTGTATATTTCCCTACTTTGGCTACATGCTGACTATCGCAAGTATGGTATTGGCTCGGAACTACTCAAAAAAGTAGAGGATTTTGGAATTGCTATGGGATGTAGCAATGCACATCTTGACACTTTCAGCTTCCAAGCACCAGGGTTCTACCTAAAAAAGAGTTATGAAATATTCGCCCAGTTGGACAATTACCCACCTGGGCATACACGCTATTTTTTAAGAAAAGTCTTACAATAAGGATCACTTCTTTGTTTTAGGAGTAGACAATAGCAAACGAAAACCAACACTATTGCCGCGGTGTTTGCCGGGTAGCCTATCACGGTTAGAAATACGACAGGTAGTAGCATTACTACCCCAACTGCATCCGCGCCGGCTACGATACCTCTTATACTTGTCTGCTGTCCATTCCCATACATTGCCCGTCATATCATACAAACCAAAACCATTTGGCTTTTTTTGCCCAACTCGGTGTGTAGTACTAGTTGCATTGCCCTTGTACCAAGCATAGCTACCATCAACGACTTCGCCCCAAAAGTATTTGCTCTGCGAAGTACCACGCGCAGCATACTCCCACTCTTCTCCTCTGGGTAAACGATACCTTTTTCCTTCTTTCTTTGACAACCAATTCGCATAGGCTAGCGCGTCAAACCAACTGATTCCAACAATGGGTTTGCTATAATCAGCTATGAACTTTTTATAAACCTTTTTATGCCCCGTTTGGACATTAAAGGCGTTCCCCTCTTCCAACCATTTTGGATGGTGCGAATTGGTTTGTGTTACAAATTCCAGGTATTCAGCGATCGTCACCTCGTACATACCTAGGTAAAAGGAATCTAGAGAAACTTTGCGGAGAGGTTTTTCACCCGCTTCACACCTAGTATCCGTAACTTGGCAACCCATCATAAACTCTCCCTTGGGCAAACGGATAAATTTCATACCAAGCGAATTGGTAAAAACTCCAGTTTGTTTCGCAATAGGAGGTTTTTTAGTAATCTTCTTTTCTACAACAGGAGCTTTCTGCGAAGAACCAAACAGCCTGCTAAATTTTTCCCAAGAACTACGGCGCTTCAACGAAATCGCTAACTTTCCAGTAGCTTCACTTTCCAATCTCATGAATGGTTTCTGATCTTTGTGATTTCTCCAAGACCAACTAACAACTTCTGTTTCTACATACTGTTTGAGTTCGACGAGAGAAACAATTCCATTGCCATCACTGTCAGCGCTACCTTCCAAACCTTTTACCAAATATCTGGTAAAAACTCCATGCTGGCTGTTCTCTTGGTAGTCTTCATAACTCAATTTGTTTTTAGCTGTAGCGAAAAGAATTGCTTTGATTTGCGAATTGTTGTACATGCGAATGTCAGCCTGCAAACCTTCCGGAATAGACAGATTTTTACTCACCTCCATACCTTTTCCCAACTTTTCCCGACAAGCATCTACAAATACTAAGGAACGCTTAAACTTCTTCATTGCATCCGAAATTGTCTGTACCCTGATACTAGTTTCAAAACGTCTTTCTTGGGACGAATCAGAATCAATCGCCACCATGTAGTTCTCCTTGCCATCAGAAATACCATGACCTGAAAAGGAAAAAAGAAATAGATCCTCTTCATTGGCCAAAGAAGCAATGCGTTTGACTTGTGTTTCAATGTTCTTTTTATCCGGGAAGAGACGATTCTGGTATTGTAGATCATCGGTCATTTCGAAAACTTGATCAAACTCGCCATATTTTCGGAGAACTTCAGCAAGTCTCTTTGCATCATTTTGGGCAAAACTCAGGTCTGGAATGCGGGTATCCTTATAATTATTGATTCCTACGACGATGGCATACCGTTTTCCCCTCGCTTTGATCTGCTTACGCAATATTTCTTGGTGGCTAGTACAGGTAAGACCAAAAAACAGTATGATAAGGAGTTCTTTTGCATATTTTAACATATATCGTTCCGTACATATATGAATACTTTTTTCTCTTAGGGAAAGTTGCCATCTTTTGCATATTTTGTCAAGAATTTATTTTAGCTGTGTTTTAAACTAAACTCTATTCTTCAACTGGTTCAGGAACGAGCATTTGCCCTGTACGCACACGCTGTGGGTGATCTCCCACTGGCACACTGGCAATTTCTTTCTCCTCTGCAAAGGAAATGACAGCGACTCTATCCTCCTCACTGACCGATACATAGCAATGCTTACTATCTGCACTTTCTGTTGACCAATAGGGCTTAGGACCAACAGGGATAATTTTGTATGTAAAGGTATCGCGATGCACAATTGCTGCGTAAGCTGACATGGTTCCTGCAACACAAAGTTTCGTTCCCTCTTCGTTGATAGCAAGACCATGATGAGCGGAATTCAGCTGGTACTGGTAATAGGAGAGTTTCTGCACTTTCTCAGGAATGGGCAATTTAGCAACACGGGTGATTTTCTCCTTTTGCAAGTCGTATTCAAAGAACCCATGGAAAAAAGAGATTTGTAGGTAGACAAAACGCTCATCCTTTGAAACGGCCATAGGACGGATCGCTGAGTCAAACCAAGGTTGGCCAAATTCTTCCAGTTTCTTTTTGATATCAACCTTTTTGATCACTTTGTAAGTTTTGGCATCAACGATCAAAAATACCCTCTCCCCTTTGATCCAGTCGAATAAGGCGGAAGTGGTAGGTACGTAGACCTTACCGATGCTTGCGTGGTAGATACGCTTGCCATCCTGAGAATAATTGCTTTCGTGAGGTTGCGCTCCTGAAGGAAAACCACCGATAATTTTTCCTGTTGCAGTATCAATCGCATGGACTTTTTTTGCTGTGGAAGCAGAGACGAGGAATGTCTTTCCATCCGGTGAGATTGCTGAGTGATCGGCTCTATTGCCCTCGACTTTAGTCCGCCAAACAATCTTACCACTTAGTACGTCTATAGCAACAACATCCGCAAAACTCGGACGCGATACATAAAGAAAACGGCCATCCTTGGAGGTAAACATATCATCCACAAGTTGGTTATAGCCTTCCCCGATCACATTGCGAATCAAACGAAAGAAAAAACGTCTGACCCTGCTAGCATTGTTGATTTCCTGCATTCTTTCTTGGAAATCAGGAACAATGTCTAAGCGTTTGAGACGTTTGAAAGTATAGGGGTCAAATACATCGGCAGTACCATCCCAGTTGTTCCCTACAACTACGACATCTTTTAATACTGCATTTTCTTCGCTTACAACTGCAAGAGACGAAAGATCTGCCTTAGGTCTCTGCGAATCGTCTTCCCTACTATAGTACAATAAACAACTAATGATAAGTAAAAGTATTGTGATAAGGACAGTTTTTCCTTTATTTGCACGTATCCAGCCCATAAGCTCATTTCTCCTTGGTTTGTAGTCCCTCTCTATCTATAGAAAAATGTGTCATTCCGTAAAGGAATATTTTGTTCATTTTTATCAGGAAACTCTTAAATACTGAAAAGCCAAAAAGCGATATGCAATGACCCTTATCCTAAGAGACCTCTTCTCCCAAAATGGTAGCGAATAGCTTGCGGCTGCCTGCGTGGTCTCTATGTTCGCAAAAGTAAATACCCTGCCATGTACCCAAGTGCAGTTTGCCATTACGGATAGGAAATGTTTGGCTCACCCCGAGAAGAGAACTTTTGATATGACCTGGCATATCGTCCTCTCCCTCGTAGGTGTGCAAGAAATAGCTTTTGTTGGTAACCAGCTCAGAGAAAAAGCTCTCAAAGTCTGTTCGCACCGTAGCATCTGCATTTTCGTTGGTACTTAGGGAAGCACTTGTGTGTTGCAAAAACAAAAACAGCAGCCCAGCTTGGAAACTTTTGATTTCACTAAGTTGTTGCAAAATCTCAGAAGTAACCAAGTGGAAGCCACGCTGCTTGGGGCGAAGGGAGATATCTTTTTGGATGAATCTCATACTAGAAAATGCTTGCTAGCAAACTATTTCTTTTCGACTCCAGAGAGCTTTTCCAAAGCACGCTCGATCTCTTTGAGTTTTTGAAGATGATCCATTAGGTCGGATTGGATAGCCTTCTCTTGCTTGGAATATTTTTTAGATTCGGAAACCTGCTTTTGTAATTTGCCAATGACACCATTTAAGGATTCGATGCTACTTTCATAGGATTGTTTTTCTTGCTTGAAGCTCTTCCCTGTTTTTTGCAATTTTTGTTCATATACATCATTTTTAGCGAGAGCTTCTCGTAGAGCACGTTTCAAGCTGTTGATGAGGGAGACGAGGCGCTGTTCTTTGTTACGTTTTTCTAAGTGAGCAAAAAATTCTTTCTCTTTGTCCAATAAGCTAATATCAGCGGGGATCAACTCATCGTAGATCTCCAGTTTCTTTTCTTCTACTTTCTCAGAAAATTTACGAGGACGGAGTTTGATCTTAGCTGGATTGGCTTGTTTGCTAAAATCTTTTTTGGCGAGGGCTACGCTTTGGCTATCATCTGTTGGG
Organism: Spirochaetota bacterium; assembly: GCA_039028475.1. Taxonomy (GTDB): domain Bacteria; phylum Spirochaetota; class Leptospiria; order Leptospirales; family Leptospiraceae; genus JBCCIA01. The sequence continues at coordinate 9,826 of JBCCIA010000056.1, forward strand.
TCCAAAGCCTTAGCAAGTCCTGATTTCTTGAGGAAACTGGAATTATCATTTTCAGATAAGTTCATAAAAGCTCCCTTTTTTACCATCACTGACTTTTTGTTCAGAGACTTAACTACCTTTTGTAAGGATTTATTGCTTTCCAAGAGGCTATTGTCCATACTTTCTAGTTCAGGGATACGCAAACGAGAACTAACTGCTCCTTCTAAAGTCGCACTATGGTTCTCGCCGTTTTCTCTGACATTGACCTCAAACTTCGTTCCACGGATTCCCGCAACACTTGTCGGAGAAATCACATTTAACTTACTTCCACCCAGTTTGTTTACATTGAAAAGAGCCTTGCCCGATTTGACAACGGCGCGGTAGTTCATACCTTTTTTTCCTTTGGTTTGGGCAATGCTGAAGCTGGTATTTTCTTTTAAGCGGATTACCACAGGAGAGTCTTTTTTCAATAGTTGTAGTTCGCAGGCCGATTTTGGTCCTGTCTTGATTTGATCGGTTGCGCTGATGCGATCCCCTAAACGCAAACGTTTGCGATTTGCATACACTTTGCCTTTGGTAAAGAGAATTACCGCTACTGTCTCAGCCGATAGAAATGAGGGAAAAAAAAGAAAAGATATAGCAATCAGTAGAATTGTGTGTTTTATTACTCTGTATTGTCGCATGGGATTGCCTCCTGTGGAAATCATGTTTTTTGCTAGGGCAGGGATTCTGCTTCCTCTCATTAGGAAACTTTAAAATCCACTCAAATGTTTGTCGAGAAATTTCTTACTATTTGCTGGCAAAGCTGGAAAATTGCTTGTAGAAAAAATCTTGGGCGCATAGTATAAATTGAGAGGTATTATGAAACGTTTCTTTTTGATCTTCTTCCTAAGTATATTGGTTTATCCCAATATTGTCATTTCCCAGCAAAAAGCCAAGAAAGCCAAAAAGTTGAGCAAATCGGAGCAACTAAAGCTGGCAAAGCAGGAGTTGTGGAAGTCGGCTAGAGAGGGAAATCCAGCTGGACTCGCAGCAGCTTTGCAAAAGGGTGCAAAAGCGGAAATGCGTGATAGTACAGGAAAGCCAGCCTTAATTTTGATCGCCCAATACGCTCCCGTAGACAAAATACAAGCTAGCGTCAAAGTTCTACTGGAAAAAGGAGCGAATGCAAATATTGTTGATAAATTTGGCTATACTGGTTTGCACTATGCTGTGAAGCAAGGAGACGAACCAAAAACCACGATTTTACTAGATTCTGGATTGAATATCAATGCGAAGGATAGGAGGGGGAGAACTCCGTTTTTATCGGTTGTTCTGTCGGCAGGTATGTTGCAAGTTCCTTCTATGGCAAAATTGTTAGTTGGCAAAGGTGCAGATGTCAATGTGCGTGACTTAGACATTCGCTCCCCGCTACACTACGCTGCTAAGTCAGGCAACCTCGCCTTAGTGCAGTTTCTCATCAAAAACAAAGCAGTTGTGGACGCTAAGGACATCTATGATAGGACTTCTCTGCACGAAGCCGCCTCACAAGGCTATGCAAAAATTGTTTCCATTCTACTAAAATACAAAGCGGATAAAAATGCCAAAGATATCAATAGCAAGACCCCGCTTCTCTTGGCTGCTGAATACGCACCTACAGGAGATGGCCTCAAAACAATGCTTGTTTTCTTGAAAGCTAGAGCCAAGTTGAATGAATCGGATAGAAATGGAATTTCTGTGCTGCACGCATTGACTTTACGCAGCAACACCCAGGGAATAGCTCTTATGAAGAAATCTAAGGGTAACTTCAACTTAAAGGACAAAGAAGGTAAGACACCCTTATTCTATGCAGTAGAAAGGCTAGATAAATCTGATACGGTGAAAGTAACCGCGGCTTTGTTGCGTGGTGGTGCCAAGCCTAAGGTATTCGACGCTGAAAAGAAAACCCCTCTGCATATCGCTACGGCCAGGGATATTGTTCCTCTTGTAAAGTTACTCCTACAAAAAGGTAGTAAGGCGAATACACTGGATGTATTTGGCCAAAACCCGCTTTTTCTTGTCAAATCAGAGGCTGTAACCAAACTTTTACTGGGCAAGGGAGCCAACGCCAAACAAAAAGACAAGGATAAGTTAACCCCTTTACACTTTGCTCCCAACGGTAAGATCGCTTTACTCCTACTCAAAAAAAGAGCCAATCCACGCGCACAAGATGTATCTTTGGTTACTCCTCTGCATTTTGCCTGCATTCATGGAAGAGAAGATGTGCTATTCCTACTGTTAAAGTACAAGGCAAAGGTAAATGTGATGGATGTCGATGGTAGAACTCCTCTGCACGAGGCGGCAAAGTTTGGGCATGAAAAGATAGTTGCGAGTCTCTTGCAGAGAAAGGCAAGGGTCAATATTGCTGACAGCGATGGCGCTACGCCTATGCACGAAGCGGTGAGCTTTAGCCATAGCAAAATTGTCGGTTTACTGCTAAAGAAAAAGCCAAATCTTAAAACTAGAGATGACTACGGCCGTACCCCTATCGATATTGCGAAGAGAATCGGTGACAAAAAAGTTTTAGCTCTGTTTCCTTAATACTGCTAAAATTTAGGGTCCTACTATATTTGGGAAGATAGGTTATGAACCAAGAAAATATCTACAAAATTGACGATGTCCTCATCTCTACAGGCAAAGTACTTTTGGGGCTTGTCCTGCTGTTCTGTTTGGGAGGAGCCTGTTTCCAATTTGCTTACTATTCTAAAAAAGATATCTATATAATTGAAGCGACTTCTGAAAGAGATGAGAAAAAAGAAACAATTTCTACTCGCAATATGCATTTGTATGTCCGTAAAGACCCAGTCACTTTCTTCCAAAGACACTTTCCAGCTGTCAAAAAGGTCGATGTGCAAAAAAAGGGAAATGGCAGTTCTAAAAGAATAAGCTACATTCTTTTCTTTCAAGGAAAAAAAGAAAAGCAAGTCATTCGCAACTTGAAGCCATACTTCAAAGAGTCCGAACGGGTCGCCTATCTCAAGGATAAATATGGCGAGGATGTACGTTTTCGCAAAATGGATGCCAAAACCCGCAAAGATGCCATGCTCTCTGGTGTTTGGGGTGCATTGTTTTTACTAGTATTTATAGGCTCTCTACCTGTATGTTTGCTGTATTTTGGTTATAAGGTACGCAAAAAAGAAAAACGCATTGTTGTCATTTGGAAAGCCCTCACTTCTACTGTAGAGACATCTCTGCGTGATATAGAGATGAGTATGGGTTTTAGCCGTAAGTTTGTTATGGAAGCTCTTGCAGTTATCAATTCGCGTGGTTTGGGCTTTTTTGTTTACGATAAAAATACCGGAATGGTAGTGGATAGCAGGCTACGAACTGAGTTTATTGTGGTGGAGAAATGCCCGAATTGTGCAGGTGAATTAAACATGCGGGTTTCCATTTCAGGGAAAGAAGCTCCTAAATGTCCCTTTTGCCACACGTCTTTTTCTCCAGAATTTTTAAACCAACTGAAATGGCAGACCATGCAGAATATCCGTCGCCAAGAAGTAGAAAAACAGCAGAATTCTTTTGTACCACAACGAAAGCAAAAAGAGTTTCGTATGGGAAAATTTATCTTTCTTCTCTTTATCTGTTGGCCGATCGCTATTTATTACGCTGTTTCTCGCAACCAGTAAAAAAAACTCAGAAATTTATTGACTAAGTTCTATTTTTTTGCGTCTAATGACTTGCAGGAGTCAAGAGATTTGGATGCAAAGACAGATATTATTATTTTTTCTACATGCCTAGTTTTTTTCTACATTGTATCTGTATGCATTTTTCTCTCGCATCGGCGTAAAAAGCAAAAACGTTTGCAACTCGAACACGATGTAATTTTTGCCAAACGACAAGAGCTAAAAGAGACGGATGTAGAAGAGTATCTAAATTTTAAGGCTTACTCAGAAAAGAGAATGGAAGACGGTTTGCAAAATTCTTAGTTTTGTTGCATCCTTTGGGAAAATTCTTGCAACATCTCTTTTTCTTTTTCTCGCATCGGGAATAGGTAAGATGTTACAATCCCACTGAGAAAGATAAGCGGAATGCCATACATAGCCCAATACCAGGTATAGCCATTTTTATCTCCAAAGTACAGATAACAGAATACTCCCCAGCTAAACCCAACCACTATACTAGCCATAGCTCCCGCTCGGGAAGCCTTTTTCCAATAAAAGCCTGCTAAAAGTGCGAAAGATAGAGCGGCTATAGGTATATTAGCTAGAATCAGTTTACTCAGAATTTGATCTATTAAAGTATTGGCAGCCACATAGGTTGCACCTGCTAAGACAAGAGTGATTTGTAAACTTCTTACGTAGGATGACCCTACCTGTGCTGGGCGGGAAAAGTCAGCAACTAACATTGTTGTCATGGCACTCCAAACTCCAGCTAACGTCGTTGCTCCTGCTGCAAATAGAAGTGCGTAGGAAAAACCACGCAGTCCTTGTGGTAGTAGGTTTGATAAGATATAAGGAACTCCTTTCTCACCTGAAGTCAATCCAATTCCTTGTACTTTGAGAAAAGCCACCGCGAGTGTAGGAAAGGCATACAATAAAAATACGATGATGGCTGAGAATGCAACTGCGGTAAAAGCAATTTTTTCCGAGGCGGCTGCAAATATTTTCTGTCCATACCAGGGAGCTGCGATGTAGGTAAACATCGTTAAGACGATAAAGGATACAATGAGTCTACTAGGTAAAAGTTTCTGTGATTCACTGAGGGGAAAGCTTGTTTGCAATTGGGAGAAGTTGTGTCCACTTGTGGTATACGAAAAGTAGAATAGCAAAGGAATGATAATGATAGTACCTATAAAACTGATAATATCTGTAGAAATTACGGCGACCAAACCACCGCGCAAAGTTAGCAGAAGAATGGTAAGGACCAACAAAGCACTGGTAAGCCAAGGGGACGTTTCTGGACTTAAGGGAGAGAAGATAAGCAGTAAAGACTTCACATAATTGGCGCTGAAACCCAGCATGGCTAGTAAGAGAGACATGCTGGCAATACGGCCAATGTCCTTGCCATAGCGTAGGGAGAATAGCTCTGCTACGCTCATGGCATTGAAACGTTTCCATTGTCTCGAAACGCTAACTGTGTAAAATCCTAATCCAAGCAGAAATACACTTGGTAGAAGGAGCCCCCAAAGCCCGACATAATAACCGGGACCAGAAAAGGCAAGCAAAGTCGTGGGGTTAAACTCGGTCATGACCAGAGTAGCGACTAGAGCAAATAGGCCTGTTTTTCGATTTGCCAATAGATACGCTGATTCATCCTGAACCGAACGGGTATGCCGCCAGCCAAAATAGACTAGCAGAATTAGACTGGCAGAAAAACAGGCAATGTCAGCAGAGGACATGGTTAATCTTCGTCTTCGTCTTCATAACCGTCTTCATCGGGGTCTAGGGGAGATTCGTCTTCTGAATCGTCGTATTCTTGGAAGGTCTCCTTTCCCTCATCCTCTGTTTTGTTGCTGGCCTCTTTCTCACTACCATCGGGGAGAACCTTTTCCTCCGTTTTGGAGCCTTTTTTGATATAGAATTTTACATGAACCCTTCTATCGTTGCGATTGCCCTTTTTGATGTGTTTGCGAGATTGACTTGCATAGGTCTCTCCCCAGGCTTTGGTAACAATCTTCTCTGCTGGGATGCCTGCTTGCACCATATATTGTTTGGTATAGGCTGCCCGTTTGCCAGAGAGTATCAGGTTGTATTTGGGGTCTCCTAAGGCATCTGCATACCCTTCAATGACAACTCCCATAATGTTAGATTTACCGATTTTTTTTAGGTAGGCGTTGATAATCTTCTTACGTCTGGGGGATACTTTGTAACCACCAATTCCATACTGTAGGGGAACAGGTTTGCGGTTGCCCTTGCTATGGAAGAATGTCGCCAGCGAACCTGCTTGTTTTTTAGCCAAACCGTAATGGGTGGCAATGGTGCGTGAGGCTCCTCCGGCAACTTTCTTTTGCTCCCATTTGAGAACCACGGCAGTGTCGCGGAATTTTCGTTTGATAGTTTTGACATTCCATAGAGTGGGGTGCAAGTAGGGCCAGTTGCCAATGGATACTTGGCCTGGTTGCTCTGTACTGCTGGCACTGTTGACAATCTCTCCCGTTAGGCTCGATGCTTTTTTATTGGAAGTGCCATAGAAGCGTAACTTTTTCGGGACATTCGGAGCAAGAAAGGTGCTCTCGTAGCGAACCCGTTTTCCGTCTGCTGCGATTAGATTGGCATCTGTGTCTTCTATCATGGTATCGATTAGCAAGAGAAGGCCAATTTCGCGTTCTTCTTCACTCTTGTTGATAAGTTCATACTCGATACGGTAGTATTGTGCGGCTACTATACTTCCTACGTGCTGTAGGCTTGCGTCCACTGGGATGAGTTTTTGTCTAATTTCCACTTGATCCGCTTGGAAACGAATTTCTTGGAAGGGTTTGCCGATTGTCACCGATTCTCGTGTTCCAGTAATATAAACCGCACGGCAACCAAATCCTGCATAGTTACTGGCGAAGTTTTTGCCTATTTTTACTACAAAATGTGAAGTCGAGAGTGGTAGCGGATAACCAAACATCAGCCTCTTTTTGCCTAAGCCAAGGGTGAACCTACCATCGTGTGGCCCTTTGCTTACCTGCATTCCTTTGCCACAATCGTCTCTAACTAGGTTGATCTTTGGGATATTTCTCTCTTCCTTTTTGGGAGCCGGAGTTGGCTCTGGTTTGGGTTCTGGTTTTTTCTTAGCGTTTTCTAATAAGCTGACCACTTCCTCGTAGTTACGTTTGGCTCCTAAACCAGAACTACCACCCAACGAACGACTGAGTGATTTGACCTGCTCCCCTTCCATACCAATCTCTTCTTTGAGCAGCTTTTCCATTACATTGGGAGGAGATTCTAACTTTTTTCGTGCAATGCTAAGAGCGTCATCTCCTGCACTATTGGTAACCTTGGGATCAGCGTCTTTTTGCAACAGTTCACGTACAACTTCTGGTTGCCCTCGCTCGGCTGCCAACATCAAAGGGGTTTTGCCATCACTATCAGGCTTGTTGATGACCTCAGGTTGTTGCATGGAACGAGCTTTTGCTAGATCTTTCTGCTCTTGTTCCCGCTCAGCTGCTTGCTGCTCTTTGCGGTAATCTTTTACATAGGCAATTTCCTCAAAATAAGGCGGAAAGGCATCTTTGCCGCAGACCGCTTTGTATTTTGCCAGAAATGTACTCAACTCGTCTTTTTGGCTAATGTCTTTGGCTTGTGTCAGGTCTTTTTTGCTAACGGGAATCGCTGTACCATCGCTATCTTTGGTAAAAACCATTTCTGTTTTGCTTATGGGGTCGGTAAATATAGATTCCTTTTTGATGGCATCTTCTGTGGTCATACCAAAACTAGGACAGGAGTTTTCCGAAGCGTTTTTCTTGGCTTTTTCCATGAGAGATGTACAGGAAAGGTAGAGAAAAACTGGAAAAATGATGTATAACTTTCTTATCATTGCTTCACCTTGTCATGATGTGTCATATTTAATCTTTTGTATTTTACTAATAAAGTAAGAATAATAGAAAAAATATGAAACGGAACTCTAAAAGCAAGCAGTTTTATTCAAAGGTATCGTGGTTGCCACGGTAAATTGCTACAAAGCGTGGTAGATAGGTTACCAGTATATAGACTTCTACCAAGGAAGAGAGTAGCAAGAGAGGAAAGGCAAAGAATCGGTAGAGAGTTTCGTATTGCGCTAGGGGTAGAAAAAATTTTGTGCTCAAAGCTCCGAGGAGAATAAAGTTGAAAGCGGTTCCCCATTTAGCAATTCGCGATGGCTTGACTTTGAATTCGATTTTTTTCCAAAGCAAGAGAATCGGGATGGAGAGGAGTTGTGCGATGTCTCGTAGTACAATCAATAAGTAATAGAATAGAACGAGTTCTCCACGGAAAAAGTAATATGAGAAAAATGCCAAAACAACAATTTTATCCGCTACTGGATCTAAGATAGAACCTAGGTAGGATTCCATTTGGTATTTGCGGGCGATGGCACCATCCAAAAAGTCAGTAACAAATAGGATAGTGATGCAAGCTGTAGCTAGAGCAATCTTACCTGTTTCTAAAAAGTAGATACCGGGCGCGAGGAGGACTATTCTCGCAAGGGTAAGGAGATTCGGAATAAGGAGCAGGTCTCGCAAGGTTTAAGGTAGATTTGCAATGGCATCTTCAATGCTTTCGTAAGACTTTACATGTGAAAAGTTAGCCCAGCGAAAAATTCTCTGCACTTTTTCACTCACCTTGATAAAACAAAAGCTTTCTCCAATCTCGTTCAAGCCATCATCAGAACAAGAGTTGCCGAATGTCCGGTCTGCTTAGTCATATCAGCAGATCAGACAATGATCGATGAGAACCCTGCCATCACGCTCGACGAAAATCGCGTGATTCACAAACTCGTCGTCATTCGCCGAAATCCATTGCCGCCACACAACACCCACTGCATCACGCTTGCGAAACAGTGCGACGAACTCACGCTTGGTGAATTCACCGTGAGGCCGGTACTCAAGCTGTGCCTTCAGGTTTTCCGGCGTAACGATGTTGCGTAGCCGGTCGGTAAAGTCACGTACGTGCCGGGCATGGTCGCCTTCATTAGAGCCTGCAAGGCAGTTGTCCATCAGCGGCTCGATGATGCGCAGAATGTCAGCATCGCTTTTTTCATTGAGTGGTGTCGTCAAACCATGACCCCTCGAGTTGAGCTACCTTCGTTCATTGCCTATCTCATCGAGGCGGTTGTCGGTGCGGTAGCACGTTTCGCTGAAAGTACGATCTGACCGCAGGCGAGTTACAAGGCAGTTGGCCCAACGCATCAGCCGCTGGTTCTCTTCAGCATGCTCGCGAAGGCGGTCCATGTTGGCCTGAAACCTTGCTTTCAACTCGCCATTCTCGTCGTAGAACACGTCGTCGCTGCTGATGATACCGGGCAGAATCTCGTCCTCCACGAAGGTCACATAACGAATGTATTTGTGGCTTACGCCGTCGAGCTCCGAGAAGTAGGCCGTCAGGTCAAAAAGGGTGGCGGGGTCAAACATTTCGCTCAGTTGCATTTGCTCGAGCGTTGACCACATATCGGGCGCCATGTCCGAGCCGACGTGACGAAAGTAATAGGGTGGAGGCCGGCGCCCTTCTGCTCTCGCTGACTGCCACTCTGCCAGTCCAGACTCGATAGCGATGTTGACTCGCTCTTGTACGCCAACGGTATCGGCAAGGTTGGTCGCCAACGCGTTGACAATCTGTTCGCGACGCTCTGACTCTTGCCGGGAGTTGCTCCAGGTGTCGACTTGCAGGCCGACAAAAACACCGACGATTATGATAGCGAGCTCCAGAAGAGCGACGCGCCAGTTTTGAGACCTCAGGCTCTCAACGATTCTCCGCAGGATCACTGCAATTCCAAAGGTTGCTGACTACGGTGGCAATAGTAGCAGCTGGTTGTCTCAACTCGAATCGCCGATCCTCAACGAGTCTCCGACAATCCAGAGAGAGTCACTCATCATTCGTTACCGCCAAGGCTTTAAGCCGACGCCGCAGGGAAATCGCCCACGCCAGTGGGAGGATCGACACCAGAATGCCGAACAGGAAGCCCTTCAACGTGAAGCGCAGCGGCATGCCGGTGTCGATATCGTGACGATGGTTCCATATCTCAATGATCTTTTCGTCTTCGATTCGAAAGACGTTGATGATTGGAATATCGTCTCTGCCCTTCAGAATACGGCCCAAAAGCGTTGTCGGTTGGAATTGCCATGTCCATCTTGTCGCCACAAGGTCGCCTTCAGCGATTTGATAG
>JBCCIA010000057.1:0-19106 GCA_039028475.1 Spirochaetota bacterium
AAATCAATCAGAAACTATCCATTCCAGCCGGTGAGGTCCTTTTTGAAGAGGGTGCAAAAGCGAATTCCTTGAATATCTTGCACTCAGGAGGCATTGCCTTAGAAAAAGAAGTCAATGGTAAGAGTATACCACTTCTTGAGCTTTCTGGAAAGAACTTGACTCCAGGCATTCTTTCGCTTTTCTCTGGTGAAACCTACCAGTATACGATCAAAGCGACAAGCCCTTCCTTACTCTCCACCTACCAAGTTAACGCCCAAACGATCCGTAAGACCCTTTCCTCCAAACTTTCTATTGGAAATATGATTGCTCGGACGTTGTTTATGGAGACGGGAGAGTTTTTAAAGAAGGTAAACCATATCCATGTGCAGAGTTCTAATTTAGAGCGCTTAAATGACAACCTATCCCTTGCCTATTATTTCTATAGTCCAACCGCTTTTCCTGACATTAACTTAGACAACCCGGAAGCCATACAGGAAGTTGGTAGCGTCGATGATAAAGTTCTCAACTACGTTCGCAAGAATGTGAAACAGTTTTTTACCCACGGAGGAGCACCTCCAGAGAAGATTGATGTTGCATTTATAAAAGCAAATCTTGCCAGCAATTTAGCTAAGAGCTATGGTGTAAAAAAAGAGATCCAAGAGAAAGACTTTCATTTTATCCGCAAGATCATCGGTCTAAAAAGTGATCTATTGGCTCATATTTACAAAGCAGACGTTTCGATTCTGGTCTATATATGCGAAAGACTTGCAGAGGTAAACCAGAATATTCTCAACGATTACCTAGAGGTCATTGATACGGTGCATAACAACTTTGCTATTTTCTGCGGCAACCAATCCAGTATGGTAGAAAAATACAATATGCAGCTCGATTTGACAAAATCCGGTGTAGGCACAGCAAACCCTGAGCACTTTTCCGAAGTCAGTGAATTTCTCTCCTTTTCATTGAACAACTACTTAAATTTTTACAAATCGACCTTCTTCTTTGAATACCCAACTCCTTCTACAGAGCTACCGCAGTTCCAAGAGCTATCGCGTGAGTTTGCGGCTAATTTCCAACCACAAGATGCGGCCGCTGCTTCTGCTGGTGAGGATGGATCGCTAGCAGTGGGAGACGACTTTGCCGCTGCCAAAAAAGATTTGGAGAACTCTAGTGCTAAGATCTTAGCTTTTGCTGGTTTGGAGTTAGAAAAGAAAAAAGAATTCTCTTCCTTACTGCTAAAGCTAAAAAGCCTGAAAAACCCATTAGATTCCGACTCCGATGTTCGTAAAGTACGCAGAAATATAACCAAGACCTACTGGGATGTCTATGAACGTTGTTTGAAAAAATACTTACAGAGCAAAACAGCGACACCTGTTCCCGTGCAAATGATGTTAAAGTTTGGCTATTTCGATGAAACTCTTTTGGAAGAAGAGCATGTGCAGTACCTTTACAAGCAAAACCAAGAAAATGATAAGCTAAAGGATGAATACGGCAAATTTGACGGAGTGGAGTGGTTAGAAAGTATTTATAAGAAAGAATTTACAACTTCCTTAGATGAATTGGGACAAACATTTTTTGAAAAAATTAAATTGGAATCCAAGAGTAAGGTGTTTAAGCGTGAGTCCGATTTAACACCTGATGTAGACAATGGAGATACCCGTTTGTCTTTTGAACTGAACTCTATGTATGTTAACAATGTAAAGCTAACAACGGGGAATCCAACGACCCACCTTCCAATTCTGACCAAACATCACATCTCTCTGCCATTAGAGAAGTGCTTTATTTCTGAAAAGGTACTCTCTGATACTTTAAATGAGATCTTAGCTGTTGACAATACGGCATTTTACCGGGAAGTCATTTACAATGACCCCGACTTGGGTCTGCGCAATGAGATGGTATGGACGAGTGTTGTTCCTGACTTTATCTTTGTCCCTTCGATTGGTGATAGAATTATGATGTGGCAGCCACTATCTGTCTTTCGTGGTTCTGGCTCTAAAGAGAGTACGGGCAGGGTAGTGATTCCTCGTTTTGCCACTTCTGCTGATTTTAAAACGATGCTCCTGGAAGCTATCGGTTCTTTTCGTTGGGAATTGACCAAGGAAATTGCTGGTGTGGATTGGTTAAACCCAGGGGTTCCTTCCATTACTTCTGCGTACAATGACTATGCTGAGTTTTATAAAAAGAACAAAGACCTTTCTATAGAGCAAAAAGAGAAGATTACCGAAGAATTTCGTCGCTTCCGCAGTCATAAGGATCGTTTCATCAATGATTATATCAGCTGGGTAAAATCGGAAGCGGAGGGTATTCAAAAGCTGAACCGTGTCGTACGTAATATTTTTTACCGACACATTCCCTTTGCACCTGAAATACGACAAAGGGTGGCGACCATGCCGGCTTATATCGATATCAATACTCGCTTTACCAATATTCGCAACAGAGAATTCAAAGAAAAAGAAACTCGCTACCGCAAATACCAGAATTTACCAGGTGGCCTCCCTAAGAAGTTGCAAGATAATTTGGACTACTATAAGAAATAGCTTGTCGTTTGTACTGGCTTTTTTGCCTATTTGCTAGTTTTTTATTTGAATTTTCTTAGCTAAGTAAGAAATATGGGTGTTCCTGCAATTCAGCACCCTTTTTCAAAAATAAAGGGATCTTGGACGAAAAATGAGGTATTATGTCGCATGAAAGTCAATGATTTTGCCCACTTACACCTGCATACTACATACTCTATGTTAGATGGTGCTATACGCATTCCTGAACTCATGAAGTATGTCAAAGATCAAGGCATGACTTCCGTTGCCATGACGGATCATGGGAATATGTTTGGAGCTATCGAATTCTATAAGGAAGCTAAAAAGCAGGGAGTCAAGCCAATCATAGGCTGTGAATTTTATGTTTCTGCGGATCGTTCTGAAGAGAGCGAAATGAACCAAATCCCTGATGGTAACGCCTATCATCTCGTTTTACTGGCAAAAGATCAAACAGGGTACCAAAATTTGATCAAACTCGCAAGTAAATCCTACACAGAAGGCTTCTACAAGAAGGCTCGCGTTGATTATGATCTGCTATCGCGCAATAGTGAGGGATTGGTTTGTTTGACAGCTTGTCTCGCAGGAGAGGTGCAACGTAAAGTTCTCGAAGGGAAACAAGACAAGGCAATGGCTCTAGCCAACAAATTACACGAGATCTTTCGCAAAGAAGATTTTTACCTAGAAATCCAAAAACACGGGATTGCCGAGCAAGACCTCGTTGCTAAGGCGAACCTGGAAATTTCTAAAAAAACCGGAATTCCTCTGATTTTAACCAATGATTCCAATTTTTTGCACAGACAGGACCAGTCAGCACAGGACATTTTGCTACGAATCGGTTTGCAGAAGAAAATCGATGATGAGATGATGTTTGGCTTTAACGAAGAGTTCTATGTCAAAAATCCACAAGAGATGGCTGCCTTGTTTCCGGAAATTCCCCAGGCTTTCCACAGTACCTTGGATGTTCGCGATAAAGTGAATGTTGATTTTGAGTTTGGCAACCCTCTTTTGCCCGATTTCAAAGTGCCTGAGGGGTATGATTCAGACTCTTACCTAGAAAAGCTCGTAGAAGAAGGGGTACGGCAAAGATATGGTACAATCACTCCTGAAATCCGCCAGCGTGTCGATTTCGAGATGAATACCATTCGCAGCATGCGCTTTGCTGGTTACTTTTTAATTGTGCAAGATTATATTAACTTTGCTCGCAGGGCTGGCATTCCTGTGGGGCCAGGACGTGGTTCTGCTGCAGGTTCGATAGTTTCCTATGCAATTGGTATCACCAATATTGACCCCATTCGTTACAATTTACTTTTTGAGAGGTTTTTGAACCCAGATAGAAAGGATATGCCCGATGTAGATACCGACTTTTGTGTAGAAAAGCGTGAAGAGGTGATAAATTACATCAAAGAAAAGTATGGTGAAAGCCGTGTAGGCCAAATTGTTACCTTTGGTAGTTTGGCAGCAAAGGCTGCTCTGAAAGATGTCGCCCGGGTACTCAATATTAGCTTTTCGGAATCAAACGATATTAGCAAGGCTTTTCCCAAGAAGCTGGGCTTGTCTATCGAAGAAGCTGTGGAACTTTCTCCAGACCTCAAGGCACATCGTGAGAAAAGTGACCTAAACAAGAAGCTCTTCCACATTGCAGGCCGTTTAGAGGGAAACTACCGCCAACCTGGCAGGCACGCAGCAGGGGTTGTGATTGCTCCAGCTCCTTTAGAAGAAATCGTACCTCTTTCTACCGTTGCAGAAAAAGGGAAAAAGACCCGCTCGGTAGTTACCCAATACGATAAGAACCAATTGGAAAGTGTTGGTCTTATCAAGATGGATATTTTAGGTCTGAAAAACCTTACAACGATCCAATATGCCTGCAATCTGATTGAAAAACGCCATGGAAAGAGAATTGACCTCGATACCATTCCCTTAGATGACCCCACAACATATACCCTACTTCGCAAGGCAAATACCTTAGGAGTGTTCCAGTTGGAATCTACCGGCATTACGGATCTGGTTGCAAAGTCACAGGTCAGTAGTTTTGAGGAGATTGTTGCTTTGATTGCCCTCTACCGACCTGGTCCTATGGATTCAGGTATGTTACAAGAATATCTGGACCGGAAGGGTGGTAAGCAAAAAGTCGTCTATCCACATGCCGACTGTGAACCGATTCTCAAAGAGACCTATGGGGTTGCGGTATACCAAGAGCAGGTGATGAGTATCTCGCGTGTCGTGGGTGGTTTTACCATGGGGGAATCCGACATGCTGCGTAAGGCAATGGCAAAAAAGAAGCTGGATCTAATGGCGGAGCTGAAAGAAAAATTTATCAAGGGAGCTGTAGCCAAAGGGCATGCGGAGAAGTTTTCTACTGATCTATTCGAACTATTGGAGAAGTTTGGTGGTTACGGTTTCAACAAGTCGCATTCGGTAGCCTATGCGATGATCACCTACCATACCGCCTATTTAAAGGCAAATTATCCAACTGAGTATATGACCGCCTTATTGGTAGCCGATGAAGACGATACAACACGGATTGTAAAGTATGTCAATAATGCACGTGAGATGGGTATCAAGATCCTCAACCCCGATGTAACAGAGTCAGATGTTTCTTTTGGCATTCCAGAAGACAACACGATCCGCTTTGGCATTTGCTCTTTGAAAGGTGTCGGAGTACAACCAGCCGAGAAAATCATCGAAGCCCGGGAGAAAAACAGTGGCTTTGCCGACCTAAGTGATTTTCTCCTACAAACAGATTATAAGGCGATAAACCGTAAAATTTTAGATGCAATTATACAGGCAGGAGCATTGGATTCTTTTGGCTACACTCGCAAATGCCTGTATGAGTCTTTGGACGCTATCATTTCCTATGCTCAAAAAGAGCAGAGTAGCCGCAATGAAGGTCAGGTATCTCTCTTTGGTGGAACAGCTACTGGTTATGCTCTCAACTTACCAACAGATGCAGAAGAGTGGGACTCAGACGACAAACTCAAACGAGAAAAATTGGTAACGGGTTTGTTTTTATCTGGTCATCCCTTGAACAAATTCCAATCCAAGCTGAAAACACTTTCCAATCTAACAGTTGAAAAACTGGACGATATGTCTTCCGGCAGCAAAGTCGAGATTTGCGGGCTTATCACTACTCCGCAGGTAAAGTATACCAAAAAGAATGATGAGTTTGCCAACTTTAAGTTGGAAGACTTTACTGGTGATATAGAATGTACTGTTTTTCCTCGTTCCTACCAAAAATACAAAGAACTGATCCATGAAGACCAAGCTGTATTTGTGAAAGGAGTTTTAGATAAAATCCAAATTGGTGAGTCTGATTTGCGTGGGCAGCTCATCATCAATGAATTGGAAATCTTAGATGAAGACAGCTTAGATAGAAAGTTAGAAAAGTCGGTTCATATCAAAGTCAACACGGATAAGTTTGCCAATTTAGATCTCGTTACCAGGTTGTATGCAACACTAACGGCTTACCGAGGGGAGTCTGCGGTATATTTCCACCTAATAGGCAATGAACAAGAAAAGAAGGTTATAAGGGCACACCCGCATTATTCCGTAGAACCCAGCCAAGAACTATTTCAGGAACTTTCCAAAATGGTGGGTCGTGAAGCGATTTTTTGGACTGTGGGAGAAGAGATCAAATCGCTTATCAGAGAAACGGGAACATAAAAAAGAATGTGGTAGCCATTTTTTCCTCAAAATTTATAAAAGGTAAAAAGTAGAGGAGAGATTATGAAAATCGGAGTAATTGGTTCGGGTAGTTTTGGCACTGCATTGGGAAGTCTGTTGGCTGATAAGGGATACCAAGTGCAAATGTGGACTCGTAGCAAAGAGCAGGCCACTGTTTTGAACGTGGAACATAAAAATATCAAGCACTTCACAAATATAAGGTTACCTGAAACTTTAACTGCTAGCACAGATTTGGAGGAAGTTGTCAGTGGCAAGGAGATGATACTGTCTGTTTGTCCCTCGCATGCGCTTACAGATGTATTTCGCCCGATTCGTGATAAAATCCCTGAAAATATACCAATTGTCTCTGCCTCTAAGGGGATTGAGAATGATAGCTTACGTATGGTTTCCGAAATCTTTGAAGAAGAACTCCCAGAGAAATACCACAAATACCTTTCCTATCTATCCGGGCCTAGCTTTGCTAAAGAAATCCTCGAAAAGACTCCCACTGTTGTGAGTATTGCCTCTAAAGACGAAACTGTTGCTAAACAGGTACAAGAAATATTTAGCCACGAAGAATACTTTCGTACTTACTGGACTAGCGATGTTGTTGGAGTAGAGATTGGCGGTGCTCTAAAAAATGTAATTGCAATTGCTGCGGGAGCTTCTGATGGCCTTGGCTTTGGGCAAAATACTAGAACCGCGATCATTACACGAGGTCTTGCGGAAATTACCAAAATTGGTGTAAAAAAAGGAGCCGATCCTATCACCTTTTTAGGTTTAGCTGGGATGGGAGATTTGGTTTTAACCTGCTGTGGTGCACAGTCGCGTAACAGAACTGTTGGTTTTAAGTTAGGCCAGGGTAAGAAACTGTCAGAAATCTTAGAAAGTATGAATGAAGTTGCAGAGGGAGTCAAGACAACAAAAAGTGTATATGATTTGTCTAATAAGCTAAATGTGGAATTGCCGATTATGGAACAAGTTTATGAAGCCTTGTACAAGAATAAACCGATTCTAGAAGCTGTACGTTCTTTGATGAAACGTGATTTGAAACGTGAGGGGATCCACCATTAAACTACCTGAGGGCGAAGCAATTTGTTTTTGTGTCGCCCTGCATCCCGAAGCTAGCCCACTCATCCGCCATTACTCTTTAAAAAAAGATATTACCTCACATAAGTTTGCCCTATACAGGAGTTGCTCTATCTATTTGGTTGTTTCGGGAGTTGGTAAGTTAAATGCGGCTATAGCTCTTTCTTACCTTATGACACGAGAAGTGTTACCTGTAAATACCTATGTATGTAATATTGGTCTCGCCGGTTCTGTTTCTTCTTACGATTTAGGTAAAATGTATTTGGTACATAAGGTTTGTGATGTTGCCGCAGCTAGAGAGTATTATCCTGATATGCCTAAGAAGCATAACTTAGCAGAGACAATTCTGTACACATACGAAGAGCCCGTTTATACGAAGCCGCAGGGGATAGATGTTGGGCTTGTGGATATGGAAGGAGCAGGTTTTTTTGCAGCTGCCAAATACTATGTCTCTTCTCACCAAATTTTTCTTTTAAAATGTGTTTCAGATTTTTTGCAACCGATTGCAGATTTTCCGAAACTGGCAGTAGAGTTGATGCAAGAACAGCTAGGCAGCATTGATGAGTTTCTACAGTGTATTATAGATATGCCTAAGAAACAGAGTTACCGAGTCAAAGATGGTGATGTGAAAAGAATTTCCCAAACATTTTCATTGACTAGCAGTGAAGAGATACAGCTACGCGAGCTTTTGAAAAGCTATTACCTTTTGCGTAAGCAAGAATTGGTACAGTTGTTTTTAAAGAAGGGAGATTTGTTGGCGGAAAAATTGGCGAAACAGGAGAAAAAAAAGTTATTCCAAGAACTTTGTGAAAGAGCTTACCAAGAAATTACGACACTACCTCGAGAATCCAACTAATAGCGAATATCAAATAGTACTTGACGAATTCAGTGCCTGAAAAAAGACTAACAAAAATTCAGAAAACACTTCGAGGTTAATATGGAAAAAGAAGTAAAAGATGCATTAAATTTTTTCATTGGTGCAGCAACAACATTCAAAACAGAAATAGACAAGTTAAAAGAAAAAGTAGAAGGTGAATTTCAAGGATTGGCAGAGAAAGGTTCTCAAGACACGAGTGAAACTGCTATGAACGTAAGAAAATACGCAGAAGAAACCATTCATGAGTTCGAAAAAGTATCTGCTGACATGAAAACTAAATTCGATGAAACTATGTCTCAGATCAAAGATCTTCTTCCTCAAGAAGAAAAAGAAGAAACTAAGACAGAAACAGCTTAATTTCATTCTTTGATCCAGTATTTTCCGGCTAGGTAGCTCTGTTTTCGCTTTTCGCTTGGATGTTGTTTAGCCGGAAAAACCCTTCCCTATGAATTCTTTGTAACTTTTCCACTGTCGTTTTATCCAACTGTACCCGTCCGACAAGTTTTGCCAATGTATCTTTTTTTTGGTGTGCTTGCATGTCGGAGTCAAAAGAAGTTTGTTTTAATAAACTTTTGTTATTACTCGTTACTTTTTCTTTTAGGATCTGCAATACAATTTCCCTATGCTCCTGTAGCATTTGTGCTACACCAATCCTGATTTGTAAAAAAAAGTCTTCTATGTAGCGTAGGGATATGGGATCTCCAGCGATTTGGCTATAGGTAAAGTAATCCCAATTTTGCTCTTGGAAAAAGTTTTCCCAGAGTTGCGAGTGGGGAGAATCCATATTGGGACAGGCATAGGCTTGGCAGATACTTGCACCATAAAAGGAGCAATTTTGGCTATCTTCTACGCCAGTTCTATAGGGGTGGATCAGACAGCCTATTTTTTTTTCTCTGTCGTCTAAGAAACCTAGAAAAGGGCAAACATAGATTTCCTCGTTATGACGTGGTATTTTTTCTTCTTCCTTTTCCTGCCTATCACGGTATTGTAAGGCTGACAAGCGCGAGAATGGAGATGTTTTTGGCAATGTATTGCTTCTTAGCCGTAGTAGCTTGTGGATCTCTTCTTGCGACAGTTTTAGGTTGAATACGCCGCAACAAGCACCACAGGAGAAGTGATTGCTAGGCTGGCAGAGACTCATACTGGAATAATGTGAGTTGTGGATTTAGTTTGAGTAGCTTTTCTTCTGTGTCTAGATCGACTTCCAACCAATCCAAAGGGTAGAGAAGTTTTTTATCGCGGTTTAGCAGGACAATTTGACCTCTATTGCTACCAATCTGTTCTCCTAAAAAATCATTTTCTGGAAAGCTGAGGTGGTTGTAGGAAGGAAGTACGCCTTTGAAAAACAGATGGTTATCGGTTTCCTTGGAGAGGTAGATGATATTGCTGGATTCAAAGCCCTTAGATTCAATGAGTAAGTTTTCAAAATAGTATTGGTAGGTAATAAGGTAGCCTCCCATATCTTCTCCCTCTAGCTCTCCTCTGTGGTATTTTTCGATCCAGTCTATCATTTTGAGAACAATGTCTCTATTGCTAAAAAATACCTTGGAAATAGAATCCATGACCATCGAAATTTCTAATTTTTTGAAATCCCATAGAGAATCAAAAATGGTATTCCACCACTCACGTAGGTTGTACTGCTTTTTTTGTTTTAAGGCAACCTCTCCCAGGCTTTGGTAGGAATGGTTGCTAAGAGTAATGATTCCGATGACTTTAGAAAATTCCTCAAAGCAATGAACAATGCTGGGCATTAGAATGTCTACCCCTACATCCTGCTTTTCCAACTCTAGGTAGTTTTGGTAAGCTGCTGCAATAGGGGACGGATAGTAGTTGATGATGGAATTGGGGTTGATGATCTTTTCAATACTTTTTTTAGGTTGATTGAAAATGATATAGTTCGGAACCCCGTGGAGGGAATAGTTGCCCCAAGTCAAATCCCATGATTGGTAATTTCTACGTGCAAATTCTCTAGCGGTATGTAGAGATTCACCTACGCTTTTGTCATTGAGAAGCGAAAGGTAAAAACGGATGGTAAAATCTAAGGTTTTTTCATTATCTATGGTTTCCCAATTGGTACCAATAAAGCAGCGAATGCCTGACATCAAAAAAGAACCTGCAAAATAATTCATAATTCCCGGAGTAGCTTCTGGAGAGGCACTTTTTTGCGATTCACAGGAATTGCTAAAAACTAGATCGGTAGAAAAGCCACAGTTTTTGATCTCTCGTGCTTTGAGAATTTTTTGGTTAGATAAAAGCCAACCGTTTTCTAACGGGTCATCGGAAAAGTATAGGTGTCCAGAATAGTGAATGATATTTTTATCTTTGATGAGGGAGAGAAGTTTTAGTTTGGTAATTTGTTTTCCACCAATAAAGGAGAGCTCTAATTTAGAGGATGATACTTTGGTTTTAAGGGTTTTATAGAGCTCTTCACCTTCGCGTTCTGCCCACTTCAAATCTTCTGTAGGGTCCACTACGATCAGCATACGGATTTTATCGCGGTCTGTTTCTGTTTGGTTTCTTGTACCGCCTTTGACTGTTTTACCAATAAAGAATTTGTCTGCCAGAAAGGATTCCCCATCGTGCAATAGTTCCCAAGGGATATTGCTCAGACCAGCGTCAATATTGAAGTGTAGAAACCGTTCGTTGGTCATACGCAGTTTATTGGCGATTTCTTTGGGAAAAAATTGTAGGTAAAAGGTTTCTCCTAGCGTTTTTAATTCATTGAGAATGTCTGGACTGAAACCAGGAGATGATGGGTTGGCTTGTACTGCGAGAGAAATATTAGACAGGCTTTCCACTTCCTTGACATACTCAGAAATCAAGTCCAAATCCATTATGGATTGTAGATGGGACTCTGGGTTTGTTTGCCCGTCTAACAGAAAATTGAATACATTTACATTTCCAACCCTATCAATCAAGAGGTCGATCATGAAACGTATTTAATCAACTAATATCTTTAGGTCAAATGATTTTGTAATATTTTCTCCCATAAATTCGATACTGTAAATCCCAGCCCCTAAGCCAGAAAAGTTGAGCATTTCATGTTCATTGATAGAGTTGGAAAAAAGCATCCTATCATTCTTTTTTAGGGTCACATGAGTGTATGGATTTTTTTTCATATTAAAGTTGATAGATAGATACGCCTGTGTTTGCGATTCTTTGATAATTTGGTAAGTAATTTTATCTTCTTCTGCAACTTCTTCTTCCATCAAAATTGCTGGCATTCTTTCTGCTATTCCCGCAGAACGCACTGATGTAACCACTTGCGGTAAAATCTCTAATGTGCTGGAGTGAAAAGTGGATTGGATAAACTTTGTACCTTGCTTGAAAAGTTTGACTACTATAGAATCCCTTTCGATTTCTGTTTGTCGGTTTAACTCTAGGTCTACATAATTTTTGAGATACTCTGGGAGTGTAAACGTATCACTTTTTTGCGCAAGAGCCATCTCAGCTTTGTGTATATCAGCTTTTTCCTGTTTTTGGGCGAAAAGCGAATCGGAGCTTAATTTCTCAAGATAGAAATTATTTTCTTGGTGGATGGAGCGAAAAACCACTTCTTCTGTATTTAGAAATTGCTTCCATGCTCCAGGAGAAATTTCTGAGTATTCTTCTGATGTTTTTTCTGAAAAAAAAGCATCATCATCTAGACTGGGATTCTCATATTTTTCCATAATTAACCTCTCTGTAAGTAAGAGACGATGGCTAAGTAAAAAAAATTTCAGTACTAACTTTTTTTTTAGGATTCCATACTTTTTTTGATTTTTTCTATCACGCGTTGCAAGGCGATGCTGACGCTTCCTTCAGGAATTTTCAAGAAAGACGAAATAACCTTGTAGGGTGTTCGCGTCAAAAATAAGCCTTTTTCACGCTTTTCCAGTAGTTTTCTACGCTGCTCGTATTTTTTGTCAAGGGTGTCTTGGATGCGGTTGGAGTTACCCAGGTTGTCTTTAAACTCGTGTTCTGCATCTTTTTCTAGGTTTTGTTTTAATTCTATGATGTTGAGATAGAGCATAGTTAGCTTGTCCTCATTTTTGATGCTCTGTTCTTCTTTTTGGCTGAGCCTTTCACGTAGGTCTAGGATTTGCTTTTGGAAATCACCCAGGTTCATACCTGTTTTTTGCAGTATGTACTGAATCTCATCTTCGCGAAAGTTGAGGTAGTAGATATACGCTAATTTGAAAGTGATACGGTTTTCGATTTTGATGTCCGCTAGGGCTTCATAGAACTTATCTGCAAAGGATAGGGCGTTTACCTTTTGTTCGGAAAGGGTATCAGGTTCATTTTCAATTGTAGAGTATTCCACACCATTTGAGTTTACTTTGTTCGCGCTAATAATTTTTACTTCTTTTTTGTTGCGTTTCCAGTCAATTAGCATATTTCGCAGTACCGTATAGAACCAAGTGCGAAAGCTGGATTTTCCTTTGAAGGATTGTAAGCGCTTACCAGAACGGAGCCTCTCAAAGGCATACAAGAAAAAATCACTTGCATCGTCTTCACTCATGTGAAAGACTTTTAGGGGAAAGTTATAGATATCCTGTGAATAGATTTCAAAGAACTCTTTTAGAGCTATTTTATCACCTTCTGCACAAGCTCGGATGAGTTCGGAAACTTTCTCTTGCGTTAGATTCATATTCATAAAAAGTATATACTAATTGTAATTATTTGTAAACCGGATTATTCATTTCAATAAATAATTTATAAAAAGGGGCTTATTTTTGAAAACTCAATATTTTATTTTTACAATATTTTTCGTCATTCTCTGCGTATCTCAATTGCCTATTTTTTCTGAAACTAAGTCCCAAGGAGCGAGTCCGCAATTTATTTGGCCCATTCGAACGGCAAATTTGGAAAGAAAGCTCTCTTCTGTATTCGGAGAATCGCGTAGGGATCACTTTCACAATGGTTTGGATATATCTTCCGTGAATGAAGCAGTACTTGCTATGGAGAGTGGGATGGTCTTGTATTCGCACTATAAGGAGGATGACCCCTACCAAGATGATATGGGACCAGGTAACAGCGTATGGTTGTATCATGGAGCTGGTTATCTGTCTGCCTATTATCACCTGGGGAACCGCAGAGTTGATAGGATAAAAACAAAGCTACAAGTGGCAAAAGGAGATAAAATAGCAATTACTGGCAATACGGGGCATTCCGGTGGGGCGCACCTGCACTTTCTAGTAGCAGCACAGTTTGGAAAAGAAATTGTAAATCCTATCAAAACACTGCCCCCTGTAGTTGATAGCAAACCCCCTCGTATTGGTGCATTGGTTTTACAAGTCGACAATAGCTTTACCTACATAAATGATGGCGATAACATCAATATATCGCGGGCTTTTCCACTATCTGTCACAGTGAACGACGCTGGGGAACAGCCAGGACAAAGACGTGGAATCTATAGGATTCGTTTTACCTACAATGGTAAGATTCTCAAAGAGAGCCGCTTTGGCTATATCAGTTTAGAAAATGGTGAATGGAAGAATGAAGATGGTTTGCGTTTTAGCGAATTGTTTCATGAAAATCGTTACTTTCTCGGAGAGCTGGATTTGCAAGCGGGAAACCATACCATACGAGTAGATGCAGCCGATTACAATGGCAATAGTGCTACGAAGACCTTTCATTTTCATGTAAATCGAATTTGACTCCTGTGAGGTCAAAAAAATAGTGTACTTCGGAGTCTGATACGATGATATTACAGGAACCTTTTGAAATCATACTATCCCAATTAATAGAACTCATTTCCAAGTTGGATCGTGATGCCTATAAGACGGAAATGGAGCTACTTTCCGGATCGACCCTGGGCAAACATTTTCGTCATATCTTAAACTTCTATGAGAATCTCTACCAAGGCTTTCTCACTGGAGTTGTCTGTTATGATACGCGGAATAGAGATAGCCAAATTGAGGAAGACCCCTCTTATGCAAAAAAGCAGTTTACCGATTATATGGTAAAGCTATCAGTTTTGCCTGGACAAACCACATTGCAACTAGAAGCTAAGGTAGAAATGGACTCTGAGAAAACGAGTCTTATGACAAATACTACCGTTGAAAGAGAAATTCTCTATGTAATCGAGCATACCATCCACCATATGGCTATTATAAAAATGGCTGTCTTACATTACTACCCAAAGATTGCTATCCCCGCTAATCTAGGAGTTGCCTTTTCGACTATTCGCCAAACTGCATGAGTCTGAAGATATTCCTAACCTCTGACATCCATTTGGGGATGCGATTTTTACGCTATGCTGATATTAGAGAGGATTTGGTATTGGCTCGTTTTGAAACACTGGCTAATATGGTCGCAATGGCAAATGAAGAAAACTGCCAAATATTTGCTGTAGCCGGTGACCTTTTCGATCGCTTGAATATACCTAGTAGCCAGATCAAACAAGCTACGGAAATTCTCAATCGATTTGGTGGTGGCCCTGTTTTGCTTTTACCTGGAAATCACGACCATCTGACCTCTAATGAAAAGGATCTTTGGTTGCAGATGCAGAGGTATGCGGCAGATCATCTGCTGTTTTTGACAGAAATGCAGCCATACCATTTGGATGGTTTCGGCCTGGATGTATGTGTGTATCCAGCTCCTTGTGATAAGAAGCATTCTGCGGAAAATCATATCCATTGGGTGTCTCGTATGGCTAAGAGAAGCTCGCATACCTATCATATCGGTATGGCACATGGAAGTCTGGCTGGATTTTCTCCTGACATCGATGGAAGGTACTACCCCATGACAGAGGAACAACTGTTGCAATGCCGTCTAGACCTATGGTTTTTAGGACACACCCACAAGCAATTCCCTGATAGAGAAAACGTTGGAAGTATCTTTTTCCCAGCTACTCCTGAACCGGATGGTTTCCAATGTGAACATTCTGGAAAAGCATGGCTCGTTGCCATTGCGGAAGATAAAACGATCACTACACGTTCTCTCTCTACTGGCAAGTATAGATTTGTAGATTGTACACAAGCAAAGGCCATTATTTACCAATCCATAGCAAAGATGCGTGATTTTCTAGATTCTTTTCTTGAAAGAGCTGAGTATACTTTGCTTCGTATAGATGTCAAAGGTAGGATTGCGAGAGATGAATTGTACGAATTGCAAGAACTACGTGACAAATACCAAGAAACATTCTTCTACCTTTCTATGGATTTTTCTGCTTTGCAAGCATTGGTTAGTCAAGAACAAATTGCTGTTGAGTTCAGCCAAAACTCTTTTGCCTACAGACTGCTCAGCCAAATACCAGAAGAGCAAGCAGAAGATTTACAGATTGCCTATTCCCTCTTGGAAAAGGCAAAGTTTTGAGGCTCGCATCGGTACACCTATTCCCCTTTGCTGGGGTTCATGATTTACAACTGCCCTTGCATGAGGGAGTAAACGTGGTGTTGGGTAATAATGAAGCCGGTAAGTCAAGCATTTTCCAGGCTATCTTCCAAACCCTCTTTCTGCCTAGCAAGCTGCATAAAAGGACATTTGCCAATGAAATGCAGCGTTTTATCCCTATCGGTGGTGACACGGCAAGGGCAGAACTGGTATTTACAGATAAGAACGGTAGCTACAACCTCTACAAATCATGGGGGGGACAGACCGAGTCCAAGCTGCAATTGGCAGATGGAACCCTAATCACAGACGCTGAAAAGCTAAAGCAAGCCTTGGCCGATAGATTGCCGGCTAGCCCAGGTGTTTGTAAGAATATTTTATTTGGTTTCCAAGCCAAGTTGCAAGAAACGATAGCCAGTCTTATACAGAGTAAAAAAGAATATTTTGCCTTAGGGGATATATTGCGAAGTTCTGCTGTCCAGACTGATGGTATTTCACCAGAACGATTTTTACATGCTCTAGATTCAGAAAAAGAAACCTATTTTGCCAATTGGGACATTGCAAATGATTATCCTAAGAACCAACGGGGAATTCACAATCCATACAAGAAAAATTTAGGAAAGATTCTCGCAGCTTACTACGAAAAAGAAGGCTTACGTATGCAATGGCAAGCAGCGAAGGAATCGGAGGAAAAATACGAACGCTTGGAGCGTAAGTTAAAAACGATACGTGATGCTAACAAAGCCCTAACAGAATTTTTGCGGCAATATGAATTTGCCTACCAGGAACTACGCAATATGGAAACTCTGCAAGCACAGCACAAGAATAGTCAATGGGAATACCAAAATGCGAAGAAACTTTACGACGATTGGGGACAGATGGAAATCTATTGGCAAGGGTTAGACAGAGATTTTCCCAAAATGCAGGAACAATTGGCAAAGTTGCAGCAAGAACAGCGGCAGGCAAAGCAGCAGGAAGAGCAAAAGAAACTCCACGACAGGTACCATAGAGCAAATACTTTGCAAAAGGAAGTAGATGCACAAGAAGAAGAACTTGCAAAGAAGACACAGATCTCTCGCCCTATATGCCGCAAACTGTCTTCTTTACGTTCGGAGATAGAACGTTTGGGGCATTTCTTAGACGCTAGTAAAATTCGTTTGCGTATGCAAGCCAAGACAGAGTTAAAACTTCGCTACCAAAACGGTCTAGCAGGTCTAGCAACTGAAATGCAGTCCTATGACTTACAAGCCGGCAGCAAATTTTTGCAAACTGCGAAGGGTGCCTTTGTTTTGCAAACAGAGGATTGGGAGTTGGAGGTTGTTACCGAAGGAGATGACTTTGAACAGAAGCAGGCTTTGTATACAAGTAAGAAGCAAGAGTATGCCGATCTTTGCCAGCAGTACCAAGTCGAAAGTCCAGAAGAGGCAAGCCAAATCGCAACCGAATACGAAACCGTTTTATTCCATTTACAGCAAGCTAAAAATCATTTAGAAAAAGAGTTAGCGGGAGAGAGTTTGCCGAATCTGGAAAAGAAACTAGCCACCTCTTTGCAAGGGACTCTAGAAGGCAAAAGTTTTGCCCAGACGACGGAAGCCCTGTACTCCTACCAAGCAGAGTTTTCACGCAAGCAGCAAGAACACCAAGATATACAAAACAAGTTGGCTTACTTCCAACAAACCTACCAAAGCAGGGATCATTTGTTTGATACAAGTGCTGCCAAAAAGATAGAATTGTCCGACTTGCAAAAGAAGATAGATACAGCAAGCCAGGTATTGCCAAAAGAAACAGATGTAAGCAGTTTCTTACGAGACTACGAGTTTAAGCAACAACAGTTCCGGCAACAAAGCAGTGAATTGCACACCTTAGAATTGCAAGAGAAAGAGGTATTAGCACAGGCCCCTGAGCATTCTAGTGAAGAACTTGCTATGGCTTTAGAGGACGCAGATAGGCAATACCGTAAGGAAAAGCAATACGGCAATTCCCTCTTACGTATTGAAAAAATGGCAGAGTCTTTGCAACAGACAGAGGAGAATACCTACTCCCGCTATATCAAAGATCTAGAAGTGGTTCTGGGGCAGCTTGGCTTACAGCAATACGATAAAGTCTATACACAAGCCGACTATCCGGTTGGTTTTTTCCGCTCCGATGGCGAGGTGATTCCCTACCAGGTTCTATCTACAGGAACCATCCACATCTTATCTCTTGCCATCCGTCTAATAATGGCGAAATACTTTTTACAAGAAAAACAGGGTTTTCTCATTTTGGATGACCCCTTAGTAGAGTTAGATCCGGGTAGGCAGGCAAAAGCGGTTCAGCACATCATGCACTTTGCCGAACAGTACCAAGTGATCTTTTTTACCTGCCACCCACAACATGCCAAATTGTTTTCTAATGAAGCGATTTGTATTTGATTTTTCATCTCGGATACACTGAATAAAAATAAAATCTGAAGAGGAGGTTTCCTTCCAGTTACTCGATGACCAAGATTTTCTCATCTTTAAATTAGTGAAATCTCGGACATCGAGTGAAATTTATTGCAACTGCAATAAATTTAGTATCGAGATGCCGAACGACGCATGGCTTATCTACTCTAACTGTGCACGTAAAAACTTTAGTTGTTTGTGCATGAGTTTACGGTAATTCTTGCGACGTTTTTTGCGGTACTTTTTGTTATAGTAAAGCCGGTCTATGAGCACTTCCATTCGGTCGAATAGAGCTTTGTAGTCTTCTTGTTCTTTTTTTTCTTCCATAGTGTTTCCTCACTGTATTAGTATAATTCACCCAGGAGAGATGGAAGAAAGACTTGACGGTGTACGATTGGTACACAGACTTTGCTTACACCTCTTTTGGGGTGGGTTTCTCCGTTCGGGCTGGTTTGGACGCCTGAGACCGAACGGAGAGCTGTTTTCACCTCAAAGCTGCACTTGGCAACTTCGCGTATTTCTAATCCTAAAACATAGGTAAATATTTGATTGTACAGGGGATATGTCGAGTGTTTTTTTTAGGGTTACTGATAATTTTAGAGTCTTATTTGTTAAGTATTTTTGATAAAGTTCCCTTATCGCATTTGAGAAATTCGGCGGCTTTGGTTAGATTGCCATATTTTTTTACTGCTTCTTTTGCGAGTTGGCTCTGTAACTGAGTTGTCCTCTGTTTCCAATCACCTTCGGTAGCAGAAAGAAGAGAATCGAAATCTTGCTTAGTTGTAAAAGTATAATTGTTTTCTAGATCATCTATACAATTTTTGATTTGTTCTTCTATTGTAGCATTTGGATTTGCAAGTTCTTCACTCATTAATAAATATGCAAATCGCTGCAGATCCCTAAAATTGCCATTTAGGGGATGTTGGAGAAAGAAGTTTTCTATTTTTTTATTCCAAATTGCTTTTTCGGAATTACTTGTATTATTTCTTAACTCATGCCAAATAGAATTCCAATAGGTTCGAATGTCTTTTTTCATTTCGTGCAAAGAAGGTAGTTTGCAAGTGAATATACTTATTCTATCGAAAAAATCAATGTCTAGTTTCTTTTGCAATGCATCTATACTCAGATGACTCGCAGAAACTAACTCGAAATTAGTTTTTTGTTCAACAGTATCGCCTAATTTGGTAAATCTTCTCTCTGGATCTTGTAAAGTTCTAACTAGCATTCTCT
>JBCCIA010000058.1:0-19063 GCA_039028475.1 Spirochaetota bacterium
AAAAATAAAATAACCATGAAGAATTTTATAATCAGTTTTATTCTTTTCAGCTGTACAATCAGTATCCATGCAGGTAGTAAGGCATACCTTAGCTGTGCAGACAAAAAACGGTACCACTACCACCAACTTTTTGTTCATAAAACTCAGAAGAAAGTTTTACTCAATACCAAATCCTTTGATTTTGGCGAGCTGTATAAAAAGCACGGACTTCCCTTTTTCACCAATCTCAAACTATCTTTTCCCAAAAAGTCTTGTAGGTTTTCCTCTTATACTCCGAAACAGTTCTCCTGTTCTAGCAAAAAAGCTGTGGGGATTTTACTAAACCGTAAAAAAGTAGTGAAAAGGATCAAACTGCGGAAAGTCAAAGTCAAAATGGCGAGGAATCGACAAGATTTGAACCTAAATATACTTACAAAAATTCGCGGCAAAAAAAAGGCATTCCAATTCCAAGCAAAATTTCGCTTCCAAGGGGATTGTGATTTAGGTGAAAAAAACCAATACCGCACTTACAAAAAAAGATAGACAATTTTCACGACACTATACATAATTGTCCTATATAAATTTAACTTTATACAAGCAAAATAAGAGCTAAGCGAAAAGCTCTCCATCCGTGCACTCAGCACTGGAAAGTCTAGCCCCAGACGCAGCCAGCGTTACAACGCCCTATTGCAAAAACAAATCGAACTTCTCCGCCTGGAGATTGGAAATTCCATTTTCTACGGTTTGCCAATGCGGTAAGACACAACAAACTCTTCCCAGGTATAAAGACTTGGGAAGAACTAAGATCGCGTAAGTCCGAAAGTGTTAAAGGTAGTTAGGCAAATGACACTCTCAATCGTGCGGGTCATCGTCTCCCCAGGCACTGTAGTTTACACCTATGGTAATTGGCCAATCTCCTTTTCTATTGATGTTGATAAGTCCAATCTGCACACCTTCCAATTCATCAGCCAGGTTGAATAACCCAATCGTCAAGCCACGGGAATCATCCGCTACATTCCATAAACCAGCAGAAAAACCTTTTATATCATTATTGGCATTTATCAACCCAAGTTGTACACCTTTAATTTTGCCTAAGTTGGCATTGACAAGACCGAGTTGCACCCCGCGCATCTTAGAATAGAGAATATTTACAGCTCCCAATTCTACATAACCTTTACTAAGAATATTGAGTACACCGATCTGCGTGTAATTTCTCCCTAACTCAAAGTTAAAAGCCGAAATCTGTAGATGGGTATCTTCGGATAGGTTGAAGAAAAGAGATGCCTGTACGATTGGATCGGCACCACGGGAAAACGGAGCTGTGCGAATATTCTCAGTTACCACATTGCTAATTCCAGCAAATTGGAACCAAGCCTCTCTTTTTGCCCAATTTAAAAGTCCTGCTACTTGTAAAGGAGCAAAGGTAGCATAGTTGAATAGAGCACCAGTTTGGAAGAACTTTACCTTTTTTTTCGTATAATTCCCTGCTCCTATTTGTAAAAAGCTACAATTCCCAGCAATGTTACCACCAAGACTAAGCTGAGGTCCCCAAAGGTCCTGTTTGGCAAAATTGCCAATGCCCCCCAATTGCAACGGAACTTTTTCAGCTGCGTTGACTCCCGTTCCTAGTTGCAACAACTGTACCTCACCCAAACTTATATTTGCCAAAGCGCTGACTTGCAAACCATCCACATCTTTACTGGTAAAAGAAACACCCGTAATTCCCAAACCAGTGAACTTACTGACATGTAAGGATACGAGACCAAGTTCGACACCAGTGAAATCCCCTCCAGTAGCAGATATACCACTTACCATCAACCCTTGTACTTCGGTTGTCACTTGCGAAATAGCACTTAGCTCTACACCTTTTACAATATCGGAGCGATTGTAAAAGCCTAGATCTGCACCGTAGACAGCGATATTCTGCGTGAAGAAAAAGTTGAACCGAAATCCAGTAATCGGAACACTAATTTCAAACAACTGTGCCGGCTCGTAGATCCCTAATTGCAAAAAGCTTTGCTCAGTGTTGAAAAAGCCAGTCTTCTTATTTTCTCTACCAAGTCCTAAGTTGTAATTGTAAAACAAGGTAACAGGAAACGTTGCATTTCTAGCGACATTGATAAGACCAACTTGGTAGCCATCCAATTTTTCGGTATCATTTACCAAACCAATGCTTATTCCCTTGCCTTGGGCCGCTAAATTGAGTAAACCCAATTGTCCGGTTGTAGCACTGGCATAGTTTACCACACCAACTTGTGTTGCTGAGAGCTCAGCGGAATTGCTTAGAGCCAACTGCCACTTAGTCTGCGTAGCAAAGTTGTAAATCCCTGCAATTTGTATATCTGAACTCTTTGCGTGGTTTATGGCTCCTGCAATTTGTAAAGTTCCCTCGGGAGTCTTGTTACCAAGCACGCTCAATTGTACGATAGCTCTCTTAGCATTGTTGTAAAAAATAGCATTCTGGAAATAGCTAGTACGACTGGTATAATTGATCAAACCTGCGAACTGGTACCAATTCGATCGGAGAGAGGTATTCGAACCGAGTGATATTTGTAGGTAAGAGTTGTCGTCTGCGATATTTCCCATCCCAGCAATTTGCAAAAAACCATCGTCTACAAAATTCAAACCTCCCGTTACTTGTAAGTACGAATCCTTTGCATTGTTTAAGATCCCTGCCAGTTGGAGAACCGAATCACCCGCTTGGTTGGAACCTACACTGTACTGGCCCAATTTCGCATCATTGCTCGCATTGACGAGTACACCGACCATTGGTAACCAAGCTCGTTCTCCGCCTATATTAATGGCTCCCAATTGCCAGCCATAGAGTGCCTTGCTATAATTGACAACTCCGGCCTGCAAACCATAGATATTATCGACTCCATTGCCAATTCCTGTCTGCAAACCTACATGGGTGTCACTTATATTCAAAGCACCAGTTGTAAGTCCCGCCGATGCATCCTTGACAAAGTTGGCTAATCCGACATCCAAACCATAGACCTCACGATTGGCACCCAAGAACAAGTTGATTCGTAGTCCTACAACCGAGACATCCTCATCGAATAGTTGTAAAGGCTCAATAAAGGCAAACTGAAAAGGCACAAAGCCTTTCGCATAAACCATATTAGGAATGCACAAAAGCAAAAAGATGCTGGTTAAAAAGAAATATCTCATACAATTCTCCAGATAGTCACAGTTAGCACTCAGGAAAATTCCTGACAAGGTTTAATTTTTCTAGTTTAGAGAAACTTTTTTCAATCATGCGGATCATCATCTCCCCAAGCACTGTAATTTACGCCAATGGTAATCGGCCAAGCAGCTTTTCTATTGATGTTGATAAGTCCAATCTGCACACCTTTCAGTTCATCAGCCAGGTTGAATAACCCAATCGTCCAGCCACGGGAATCATCTGCCACATTCCACAATCCTGTAGTGAAGCCGTTTATCTTATTGTTGGCATTGATCAGTCCCAATTGTACACCAGTAATTTTACCCAGATTGGCATTGACAAGGCCAAGTTGCACCCCGCGCATCTTGGAGGAAAGAATATTCACGGCTCCTAGCTCTACATAGCCCTTGCTAAGAAAGTTTAGAAAACCGATCTGCGTATAATTCCTCCCTTCCTCAATATTAAATGCAGAAATTTGTAGATGGGTATCTTCGGATAAATTGAAGAATAGAGATGCCTGTACAATTGGATCGGCTCCGCGGGAAAACGGAGCTGTTCGGATATTTTGTGTTACCACATTGCTAATCCCTGCAAACTGGAACCAAGCCTCTGTTTTAGCCCAATTCACCAAACCAGCTACTTGTAAGGGAGAAAATGTAGCATAATTGAATAAAGCACCGGCTTGGAAGAACTTTACTTTTTTCTCAGTGTTGTTAAAGCCTCCTAACTGTAGAAAACTACAGTTCCCCGCAACGTTACCACCTAGACTCAGTTGAGGTCCCCACAAGTCCTGTTCGGCAAAGTTGCCGATTCCTCCTACTTGCAACGGGACTTTTTCAGCAGCGTTCACTCCGGCTCCTAGTTGTAGCCATTGCACCTCGCCAAAGCTAATATTCGCCAAAGCACTGAGCTGTAAACCCTCCACATCTTTGCGAGTAAAGGAAACTCCTGTTATTCCCAAACCAGTGAACTTACTGTCATGCAAGGATAAAACTCCAAGCTCTATACCAGTAAAGTCTCCTCCTGTAGTAGAAATACCACTTAGTGCCAACCCTTGGACTTTGGTTTTGACTTGCGAAATAGCACCTACCTCTAGACCTTTCACAACACCAGAGCGGTTGTAAAAGCCTAGATCGGCGCCATATACTGCGATATTTTGTGTGAAGAGAAAGTTGAAACGCAGGCCAGTAACCGGAACACTGCTTTCAAACAACTGCGCCGGCTCGTAAACACCGAGTTGTAGAAAACTCTGTTCAGCATTCAAAAAGCCAGTCTTCTTATTTTCTCTACCAACCCCTAGGTTGTAGTTGTAAAACAATGTAACAGGAAACGTTGCATTTCGGGCGACATTGATAAGACCAACTTGGTAACCATCTAACTTTTCCGTATCATTGACCAAACCAATGCTTAGCCCCTTCCCCCTCGTGGCCAAATTCAGTAAACCCAATTGCCCAGTTGTAGTACTAGCATAGTTTACTAAGCCTACTTGGGTTGCTACGAACCCAGCTGAATTGCTTACAGCCAACTGCCATTTACTCTGCATAGCAAAGTTATACATCCCTGCAATTTGTACATCTGAACTCTCTGCCTGGTTTATGATTCCGGCAAATTGTAAATTTCCCTTGGGAGTCTCATTGCCAAATAGACTCAACTGTACGATACCTCTTTCCGCATTGTTGTACAAAATAGCATTTTGTAAGTAGACAGTGCTATTGCTATAATTTAGTAAACCTGCGAATTGGTACCAGTTTGCTTCTACGGAGGTGTTCCAACCGAGGGACATTTGTAGGTAAGACTTGTGATCTGCGATATTTCCAACTCCGCCAATTTGTAGATACCCATCATCCACAAAATTCAAACCGCCTGTCATTTGGAAATAAGAATCATTGGCGTTGTTGACAATTCCTGCAAATTGGAAAACCGATTCATCCGCTTGATTGAAGCCTATACTGTACTGACCCAACTTCGCATCATTGCTCCAATTCACCAGTGCACCGACCATTGGTAGCCAAGCTCGTTTGGAGGCTATATTGACGGCTCCCAACTGCCAGCCATAGGGTACATGGCTATAATTGACCACTCCGGCCTGCAAACCATAGATATTATCGACTCCATTGCCGATTCCTGTCTGCAAACCTACATGGGTGTCACTTATATTCAAAGCACCAGTTGTAAGTCCCGCCGATGCATACTTGACAAAGTTGGCTAACCCAACATCCAAACCATAGACTTCACGATTTTCACCAAAGAATAGGTTGATTCGCAGCCCGATTACAGAAACATCATCGTCAAATAGCTGCAATGGGTCAACCAAAGCAAATTGGAAAGGCACAAAGCCTTCCGCACAAATGATACTAGGAATACAGAAAAACAGAAAGATACTGGTCAAAAAAAAACGTTTCATACAACTCTCCGGTCAGCCAAAGATACCACTTAGAGAAACTCCTGGCAAGATTTAATTTCTTTAGCTGACAAGGGATTTTTTAGTCACAAATTCATAGTAAGTATGGCATATGAAACAAAATAATTTTTTTCAAATGGAGCGATATTTTTTCTCATATTTTTGAAATCTGCTTGTCTCTACTAACGCATAGAAATTAGATATGGGACAGACATGGACTTACTTTTTGAATCTATCAGATTAGCAAATTTACCTTATACCATCTTTCTAGGATTGATTGTATTGTTTTGGTTCTCTGTCATTCTTGGAGCTATGGATATGGAAACCTTAGACTTTGACTTCGATATGGAAGCCGATGTTGATATAGAGGTCGACGTAGATGCGGATGTAGATATGGATGCAGAGGCTTCTACAAATGGCATGACTCTAGGGAGTTTCTTATCTTGGCTAAATTTAGGAGCGGTTCCCTTTTCCTTATGGCTCAGCATTTTTGGACTTTTTGCATGGATCCAATCGATCGTTGGCAATGTTTTCATAACTAGCTTTGGCCTTACCTTTCTTAATGATGGGTTTCGCTTTTTACTACTATCAATTGCCATTTTGCCAATTTCCGCCACAATTACCAGGTTTTCGGTGATTCCACTACGTCCCGCTTTCAAAACCAAAGATGCCATTACCAATCGAGAAATGGTACGTGAGGTATGTAAAATTACCTCATCGGAAGTTACACTAGAGTTTGGTTTAGCCGAAATTGTCAAAGAAGGAGGAGTCATCCTCATCAATGTGCGTGCCGCAAAAGAGGAAAACCTCAGAAAAGGTGATACAGCTCTCGTTGTTAGTTATAATAAACAAAAAAATATTTATGAAGTAGCTCGGTTTGATCATGAAAAACTCAACCCACCTTCTATAAAATAAATGAAAAAAAAGATCCGAATCATGTGTTTCTTTGCAGTACAAACAAGAATTATACAACACCAAATGGAGGTATAGGAATTTAAGATGGGAAATATCTTTTCAAACTTAATTATCGTCACTATTATCATCGCAATCCTTATTATCATAGGGGTAATTCTGTTCTTGGTTCGCTTTCTGCGAAAAGTAGAACCTGGTAAAGCCCTGATTATCATAACCCCTTTTCGTGGCATGCGTGTAAGTTTTACCGGTTCTCTGGTAATTCCTTTCTTCCACCGTATGGAAATTATGGATATAACTACCAAAATGATTACCGTAGAACGTAACGGTTCAGATGGTCTTATTTGTAAGGACAATATCAGAGCAGACATTTCTGTTAAATTCTACCTGCGTGTCAATCCAACAAGAGACGACGTCACCGAAGTAGCGCGTGCGATTGGTGTAGATAGAGCATCAACAGCGGAAACTCTTGATAATCTTTTCAACTCCAAATTTGCAGAAGCACTCAAAACAGTTGGTAAGCAAATGGAATTTGAAGAGTTATTCCAAGAACGAACCCTATTCAAAGAAGAAATCATCAAAACCATTGGAGAAAACTTAAACGGATACAAATTAGAAGACACGGCAATCGACTATTTAGAGCAGACTCCTCTGGCTAAATTAGACGACCAAAATGTCATGGATGCGGAGGGGATTCGTAAAATTACGGAAATCACCCTGACCAAAAAAGAAGTCGTTGAAAAACGAACCACAGAAACCAAAGAGCGTGTGCTAGAGTTGGAAAAGCTACGTGTGGAAGCCGAACTCAAGCAAAAAGCTGAAATCCAGATCATTGGTTCCAAAGAAGAAGCCACTGCCATGACCATTGCCGAAGAAGAAAGGTTAAAAGCAGAATCTTCTCGCATTGCTACAGATGAAGCCTTAGAAGTAGCTGCGGTCAACAAAGAACGCCAGATTGAAGTTGCCAATCTGAATAAGGACAGACAAGTCGCCGTCGAATCGGAGCGTGTAGAAAGAGATCGTTCTTTGGAAGCAACCGAAAGACAAAAGCTAGTTGCCCTAGCTGACATCGAAAAAGAGAAAGTTGTTGAACAGGAACGCAAGAACATCCAAGATATCATCCGCCAACGTGTAGCCGTAGAACGCACTGTCGCGGAAGAAGAGGAAGCAACCAACAATACCCGTGCTTTTGCTGCTGCTGATAGAGACAAACAAGTCGCCATTACCCAAGCAGAGCAAGAAGCCGAAGCACAGCTTATTGTCTCCATCAAAGAAGCCGAAGCCCGTGAAAAAGCAGCAATGCACCTAGCACAAGAAAAAGAGATCAATGCAAAAGTTGAGCTGGAAACCTCTGCCAAGATTGCCGAATCAAAAGCGATTTTAGCCAAGGGTATTATCGAAGAACAATCGGCTCCCGACATTGCCAAAGTAAAGGTGAAAGAAGCTAATGCGGAAGCTATTCGCCAAGTTGGTAAAGCAGAAGCCGACGCCTTACGCTTCAAAGCAGAAGCTGATGCAGAGGCAATTCGTAAGACAGGACAGGCAGAAGCCGATGCCCTCCAGTCCAAAGCAGAAGCGAATGCAAAAGCTATTAAGGAAAAAGGAACCGCAGAAGCAGAAATCCAACAGGTACAGGCAACTGCAGAAGCACAGATGATAAAAGACAAAGGTCTTGCAGAAGTCGAAGTGCAAACAGCCAACGCCGATGCCACAGAACGTGTCGGAGAAGCAGAAGCCGCTGCACTACGCTTTAAAGCAGAGGTAGAAGCGGATGCAATTCAGAAAAAAGCCGATGCGATGAAAAACTACGACGAAGTTGGCCGCGAACACGAAGAGTTCAAACTCAAACTGGAAGTGGAAGAAAGATTGCAAATGCAACACATCAACTTACAAAAAGATATGGTTCTGGCACGGGCAGATGTTTTAGCCGCTGCTCTAAAATCAGCCAAAATCGATATCGTCGGTGGTGACAGCGTTTTCTTTGATAAGATCACTGACTCGATTACCGATGGAAAAGTGGCAACTGCCTATCTGCAAAACAACGAACTTTTGAGTGATGTCAAATCTGCCTTACTCACCCCAAATGGTGATGTGGCAGATAGACTGAAAAAGTTAATCCAGGAAATTGGTGTGAATTCAGAAACCATTAAAAACCTATCGGTTGCAAATGCGTTAGCTAAATTGACCAGCTCTTCTAAAGATCAAGGTCTTTTAGAAAAGCTAGGCAATCTCAAGCAAATGGCAGAAAAAGCTGGTTTGAGTGATATGACGATAAAAAAACTTTTAGGCTAAACCTTTACTATAAAAGTTTATCTGACTAACCCAATGCGAGAGGCTACTCCTTCATGACTGACGACACGCAAGTAACAACTGACGAAACCCCTACTCCGCCAGACTCTGAAACAGAGCTGGCAGGAGGTTCTTATGAGATCATCAAAAAGCGACTTCGCTCCCAAAGTGATGTTTTGCTGGAACGCGTTAACAAACTCAACGCCGCACGTAAGGATATTTTTGGTGCTTTAGATAACCATCTCTTAGCCCAAGACCGAATTCTAACCGATAACAATTGTATTCCCAGAGATATGCAGCCTCTCGGTAATCTTTTGCTATTTGGTTACCAAGTTGTTATGGGATTGAAGAAGAGTGCAAAGGTAGAGGATGTGTTCAGCGTCTATGAGTTCAAAGACAATAGTTTCCACCAACTCAGTGAGAGTTTTCTAGGTGACAAAAGCTTTGTCCGTGACTTCTTAGACCTCTACAATTACTTCCGCGAAAGTCTTTTCTCCACATTTTACAAAGATGAGACTCGTCTACTCATGGTATTCCAGGTAGGTAAAAAAGCCGGAGACATTCGTGTGTTTAAATGGTCCTTGAATACTGATGGTAGCCTCACCTACGTCAACAACCGTGCAGAAAGAGAAGTACCGATGCCACCCCAGCATGATTTTGATTGGCACCGTACCACACGTGATATGCACCGTTCTGGGCGTCATCCACACATTTCTATCGATGAGCGTGTTTTTGTTGAGACTGTCGGTGGCGACCTTACTGTCAAGATAGAAGACAACACCAACGATGGCTCGGGGATTTATAGTGAAGATGTCAACGAAAAAGATCAAACCTTAGACGATGCAGAAATCCATTATGCTATTTTAGAACACATGATTCTCTTAAAGATCAAACCTTATCGAGAAGAAAGTTTTCGCTACTTGATCTACAATGAGAAGACACAAAAGGCTAGTCGTATAGACGATATAGAACAATGTGCCATTCGCCTACCAGAAGATGATGGTTTGATATTCCCACGTGGTTATTACTTGGAAAGTGGAGAATACAAACGCTTTGATCTGGAAACAGCTCATATGCGTTACCGCAATACTATCCGCTCTAGCAACGGGGAAGACTTCCTATATATTTTCTACAACGATGAACTCGGCGAATATGTGCTGTTGCAATACAATATTATCGAGAAAAAAGTCGAGCTCCCTATCCACTGCCACGGTTATTCTATTTATAACGATGGGAAGATGGTCTATTTCAAATCGGACAACGAGCCCAAACGCAACCACGGCATCCAGATCTGGCAGACACCTTTTGTCCACGAAGAAAAATTGACTCAGATCCAGCCTGACAATGAATTGGCTCGCATTGGTAATAAAGATTTGGTTAGAGGTATCTCTGATTTGCGTAGTATCTATCATATGTTGCGCACGGACAACATCTATTTGGGACTCTACCAGCAAATTGTCAAACGGGTAACAAACACTCTAGACTTCCACCACTGGCTCGATAAGAAAGAAACCTTCCAGCCGAAAGAGATTTTGCAAGAGATTAACCAAACTTCCAAAGATGCTTTAGAGGAGTATGAGAAAGTTGTCCAAATACGTAAGAGTACAGAAAATGCCTTACGTTCTACCCAAGGTGCCGTTGCCGACCTAATACGCTCTATCGAAGGCCGTACCTATGCCACTGTAGATGAATATGTTAGTGTACTTGCCACCTTACAAAAAGAACGAGGGAAAACAATTTCTCTACGCGATTTACGCTACATTGATATAGCCAGCGTGGAAGACTTGGAAACCCAATTAGGTGCTTCGTATGAAAAAGTAGCTGGTAACTGTGTCGACTTTTTACTCACACCCAGTGCCTTAACACCACTCATCGAAAAACTGAAAACTTACGAAAGTAGTATTGATGGGCTAGAGAAATCAAAAGAGATGGAAGAGCTGCAAGAACAGGTAGATTCAGTAAATGAAAGTCTCAACCTTTTGACCGAGCTAGTCAACAACCTACAGATTGAAGACGCTACCCAGACAACAACTATTATCGATAGTATTTCTGAAGTTTATACCCATGTAAACCAACTACGTGCACAACTGAAAAACAAGATGCACGAACTACATTCGGGCGAGCTAGCCGCTGAATTTGAAGCCCAGTTCAAACTCCTAAACCAAACCGCCTCTAACTTTTTAGAAAACGTAGATACCCTAGCACAATGTGAAGAATCTATGATGCGTATCATGGTTCAACTAGAGGAGTTAGAGGGAAAATTTTCCGACTTTGACGAATACATAGACAAGTTAAGTGAAAAACGTGAAGAAATCTATAGTGCGTTTAACAACCGTAAAGTGCAGTTACAGGAGAGCATCAACCGCAAAAGCAACAACCTATGGAAATCAGCAGATCGCATTCTTAACAGCATTTCCAACCGTTTGAAACAGCTCAAAGATATAGAGGAAATGCACGCCTACTTTGCTGGCGATACTATGGTGCACAAGGTACAGGACATTGTCAAAAAGCTAGCAGAATTTGGTGACAGTGTAAAGTCAGAAGACATTGCAGGTCGCTTGAAAAGCCTGCAACAAGAGGGAAGTAGGCAACTCAAGGATAAAAAAGATCTATTTGCTGATGGAGAAAACGTAATATCCTTAGGTGGTTTCAAATTTCTTACCAATAACCAAAGCGTAGACCTTACTACAGTACAGAGAGATGAGCACCTGTATTTTCATTTGACAGGCACAGAGTTTTTTGAAAAGATTGAAGATGAAGAATTTGCAACTACCAAATCCTTTTGGAACTTGGAGTGGATTTCAGAAACACATGAGATCTATCGTTCGGAATACCTGGCTTATAAATTCCTACACGCCTGTGAGACAAGTTCCCAACCTTTAACCGTTGTAGACCTGCACGAATTAACACGAAAGGCACACAAAGCGATTCATGCCAAAAATGCTAGCAAGAAAAAACAGGCCTCCACTGAATTCAAAGAACTTCTAAATATACTCAGAACTTTTAGCAGAGGTTCATACGAAGAAGGTTACCAAAAAGGTGTGCATGACATGGATGCTGTGCGAATCCTGGTAGAAATTTGCCCTCTTTACTTCGCCGCCAAAACCTTGCGCTACCACCCAACGACACGTGCCTTGGCCAATCTGTTTTGGAAACTAGGACCCAAAAGCAAGAGCAAGACTCTATTGGGCCAAAAAGTAAAATCTTTTGGGCTTGTTAGACGCATTTCAGAAACTACAGCAATACACCCTGAATACATTGAGCAACTCAGGGAGCAAATGCAGGAATACTTCCAAAACCTAGATTTTGTAGCTGACCCGGTTTATTTAAAAGCAGCCGCTGACTACTTATTTGAGGAATTGATGAACCATCCACAGAAGGAACCCGAATATTTTCCAGTTAACAAAAAAGCCTTTGCCCTTTACCTCGGCTTTCGCGATTTTTTACAAGAGAAAAAGAGCTTAACAAAATTCGATGCAACGATCAAATCCTTGGGGGGAGATATCGGTTCACGGCTTTCGATTGTTAGAGACTGGGTCACAGCATATGTTTCCACCTTATCCACGCAAACGGACTCAGCAAATCCATATCTTATGGAAGCCATTTTCTTAGTCTTACAGGAAACTTTAGACAACAGATTAGATGGGGATATCAAAGAATCTTCCGTACAACAGAGCGAAACGTCTGCCGAGGTAAACGATATGCTTGGCAACCACCCGCGTATCGAAAAAGGTAGTTTGCGTTTGGAAGTGAGTGAGTTTCTTATCCGACTTTCTGAGTTTAGTGATAAGCATATCCCTTCCTACCGAAAATATGTACAACGCAAACACCTACTCTTAGAACAGCAAAAAGAAATGATGCGTTTGGATGAATACAAACCGAAAATTATGAACTCTTTTGTGCGTAATAAGTTGATTGATACTACTTACCTACCACTAATTGGTGCAAACCTTGCCAAACAAATGGGAGCATATGGAGATGAAAAGCGTACCGATCTAATGGGTCTATTACTACTCATCTCTCCTCCTGGTTATGGAAAGACCACACTCATGGAGTATATCGCAAACCGTCTCGGCCTAATCTTTATGAAGATCAATTGCCCTTCCATCGGACACAGTGTAACCTCTTTAGATCCAACCCAGGCTCCCAATGCTACAGCTCGTGAGGAAGTAGATAAACTCAACCTATCCTTGGAAATGGGTAACAATGTCATGATCTACCTCGATGACATCCAGCATACCAACCCGGAGTTTTTGCAAAAATTTATTTCTCTTTGTGACGCTCAGAGGAAAATAGAAGGGGTGTATCGTGGTAAAACACGAACCTACGACCTACGTGGCAAGCGTGTTTCAGTTGTTATGGCGGGGAACCCATATACCGAGAGTGGAGAAAAATTCCAAATTCCTGATATGCTAGTGAACCGTGCAGATGTCTATAATCTTGGTGACGTGCAGGGGGGACATGAAGAAGCCTTTGCCTTGAGCTATATTGAAAACGCACTAACCTCAAACCCAGCTACCAACAAAATTGCCACTCGTAGCCAAACAGATGTATTTGAATTTGTAAAAATCGCTAAGACAGGTGAAGTGGAAACGAACAATTTTGAGGCAAACTATAGCCAAGATGAAATCCGCGAAATTGCGAGCATATTTACCAAGCTCTTACAAATCCAAAAAGTTGTTCTACAAGTAAACGAACAATATATCTACTCAGCCGCCCAGGATGAGACCTACCGCACAGAACCAAAGTTTTTGCTGCAAGGTTCCTACCGTAATATGAATAAAATGGTGGAGAAAATCAGTCCCGTGATGAATGAGAAAGAACTCAAACAGCTCATCCAAGACC
This sequence comes from Spirochaetota bacterium, assembly GCA_039028475.1. Classification (GTDB taxonomy): domain Bacteria; phylum Spirochaetota; class Leptospiria; order Leptospirales; family Leptospiraceae; genus JBCCIA01. Next base: position 13,593 of record JBCCIA010000058.1, read on the forward strand.
ACTACACCGATGAAGCACAACTTTTAACAACTGGAGCAGAATTTAACTTACTCCGCTTCAAAGAAATGATGAATTGGTTGGCCAAAGAGGAAAAGAAACGTTTGCAATACATCCGTGAAGAATTCCGTAAGAACAACGCTTTAGGTGGGCAAGAAGGTGAACCTCTTAACCAAATTTTAGGCCAGGTAAATGTATTCAACGAACGCTTTGCCGATTTGACGGATTCTCTTCTCAATAAGAACACAAGAATCATGAATTATTTGGAAACGAAGAAAAAAAAGCCTTAGGCTTAGGTAAAAGGTATGAAAGAATTTTTGTCTAGTTTGAAAAAAGGTTTTGGACTTGGCTTAGGAGTTTGTCTAGGCATTTTTACTAGCTATAGTATTACGATGAGTATGGAAGCCACAAAAACTTTCACGGTGGAAAAAGCAATCCGTGCTAGTACAACCAATAAAAACTTTTCCAGAGGAAGAACTACAACAAGACGAAATACAGGTAATAGAGTATTTTATATTGTTCCCAACATAACAAATTTAATCACTTGTACAATTAGAGAATGTACGTTCGCAAATCCTTCTGTAAAAAAGGCAAGCTGTGAAGAAACAGAAGTAGCGGCAGGTTCAGCAGGTCATTTGCTAGCTTCCCAAGCACCTGCTTTTAAGTTAGCCGTTGGCTGGTGTGAAACTGGTTCTTCAGGAACTACATCATAGGTTCCTCCTATTTTTCTATAAATGGAGGACAACCCTATTGAATTTGAGAAACGATAGGCTTTTATCCTATGCCAATTCTTTTTCTCTTATAACGTGGTATCTACTATGGAAGAAAACGAAAATGTGCTAACCGAGTCCACGATCCAGCACTATGAAAGTAGACCAGAGCAATTTTGGCAGGGAACCAAAGACCACGATGTGACACAGAACTACGATCGCTTTCTTAGCAACATTCCTTTTTCCGGAAGCCTTACACTCTTAGACTTTGGTTGTGGGCCAGGACGTGACCTACTCTATTTCAAACAGCAAGGACACAAATCCTATGGTTTAGACGGCTGCGCCAGCTTTTGCAAAATGGCAAGGGAATACGCCGAAGTTCCCGTCCTACAGCAAAACTTTGTCAACTTAGAGTTACAAAAAAATTTCTTTCACGGAATTTTTGCAAATGCTTCTCTTTTCCATGTTCCCAAAAAACATCTGTCACGCGTACTCACCGAACTCAGAAATGCATTGCAAACAGATGGAGTTTTGTTTTCCTCCAACCCACGCGGTAGAGGAGAGTCTTTCCAAGAGGGTGGCCGTTATGGAAACTATATGGAGTTAGAAATATATAAAGATTGCGTCGAAGATTGTGGCTTCCGTTTGCTAGAGCATTACTACCGTCCCGATAGTCTTCCAATTGCAGAAAGACCGTGGTTGGCTTGCGTATTCCAAGCTATCTGATACTCTTTCCCTTCGACTCCATTCCCAAATCTATCCGCAAACTAAAAAATCTCAAACGACTCTACGTTGGTGTGAATAAGTTTGACTTTAAAAAGGAAAAAAGAAAATTACAAAAACTACTACCAAATTGTTCAATAGAGGGGTATGATTCATAAAAATGGAACAACCCTTCCGTATTACAAAAAACTACCCTGCCAAAGAAGTCCTACTCACACGTCGGTGGTTCTCTCGCAGCGACCCTGCTTTACTTGTCTGCATGAGTAGCATAGCCTACTTCCTATACAAGAACTTAAATGTTTTTCCTGCCAATGCCCGACTGTTTATCCTAATCCTATTTTGCATTTGCTTATTAATTGTTATAGGAAAAGTATTGATAAATTTTGTAAATCGAACACATATATTGCTAAGTCCAGAAAAATTTTCTTGCTGGAATGAACCGTTTCGTATGAGACCAATGATTGCAATCAAGCGGCAATCTATTTATGGAGTCAATGTCAAAGAAACCACTCATAGCTACAGATACGGTTTGCAAAGATATAAAAGAGTAGAAACCTTTCGCTATTCTGTCTATCTAACCCTACATTCAGCAGAAGAAGTTCCACTAATCGAAAATTTGTCTTCTTACAAAACAGCACTGTTTATTGAAAAAGAAATTAAAAACTTCCTAGGAATAGAAGACGAGACAATTTCACCGTTAGAAAAGTTGATAGAAAATAGAAAACGATTTCACAAACTTATCACACAGTTTTTACTCATATTTGTTCTTGGTTTTTTGCCGCTATCACTTTTAAACCTATCTATCCCTTACACCCTAATCATAGCGACTTTGATAACATCTTACCTGGTATATTTGATGTATCAAATATTCCAAATACATGCTCATATGTCCAAAAATACAATGAATGAGTTTCTTAACAATTCTAATGAAAATGAAGTTAGCCCGTTCGAGAATGAAATAACTACAAGAAAAAGGAAAAAGTAATATGTCAAAAGGTAAAATTGCATTTTTGGGGTTGCTAGGTGTTTTAGCGTTAGTCTTAAAATACAACAGTGAAATCAATAGCTTCAGAGAAAATTATAAAAAAGCTAGTATGATAAGTGAATTGCAAAAAGAGAAACCAAGCATCGCTTTGTGGAAAATAACAGAGTTAGACTTGTCAAACCAAGGACTTACTACTGTTCCTCAATCTATTGTAAAATGTACAAACTTAAGAACTTTAAACCTATCACAGAACCAGTTGAAAGATATTCCCAAATCCATTAGCGAATTGAAACAGTTAGAAAATTTAGACCTTGCTATGAACCAATTGACCACTTTGCCGGAGTCCATACAAGACATAACAACACTAGATTACTTGGATATTAGCTTCAATCGCTTCCAAACGATCCCAAAAGAAAGAAATACTTTTAAAGATCTCAGAGACTTCTACATCAACAACAATCCGATAGTTACCCAAACAACCGCAGCAAAAAAAATACTCAAAAATTTTCCCTCCAATCGATTGGAAAGAATTATACAACAATTAGATACCACAAAACCCTCTATCGACTTTACAAGTATAAAAGAACTTAAATTCTCCTTATTTTCACCTGACTATATTCCTGAATCTATTGAGAAATTAAGTAATTTAGAAAAACTTGATATCTCTTATAAAGGCTTGACCTCTTTACCTAGTTCAATAGGTAATCTTAAAAATTTACGACAGCTTAATATTTCTGAGAACAAACTTACTACATTACCAGAATCGATTGGCAATTTAAAAAACCTACAACGACTGGATGTTTCATCCAATGAGCTTAATTATTTACCAAACTCTTTAGCCAAACTAAAGAGTTTAAAAATTCTCAACATTTCATATAATAATGATTTAACTTATCTACCAAAATCTATAGGAGACTTAAAAAACCTGGAAGTAATTTCTTTCAATGCAAGTAGGACAATTTCCCTTCCAGTTCTAGGCTTTACAGAAAAAGTCAAAAATTCAGACAAAACTGATATCGTTAAAAATTTATCTAAGTCCATTCCTGAATCGATAACAAAATTACAAAAACTAAAACGACTCTTTGTAGATAATAAATACCTAAAAACAATACCTCAAACAATCGGAAGTTTAAAAAATTTAGAATACCTTTCCTTAAATCGCAACTTACTGAAGACAATACCAAAGTCGATTGGAGAACTTTCTAAACTAACATCGCTTGAGCTCCAAGAGAACCAACTACAATCAATACCAATATCAGTTAGAAAATTAACAAAGTTAACTTGGCTTGATTTAACAAAAAACCAACTCAAGACAATTCCAAGGTCAATAGGAAGATTAAAAGACTTATATTGGCTCTCGTTAGATAGCAACCAACTTACAAAATTACCACAAACAATCGGAAACCTAAAAAGCCTATCATCCTTTTCCGTGAATGACAATCGACTCAAGCAAATTTCAGCATCCATTGGTAATCTCAAAAATTTAGAATCACTTTCCTTCGATAACAACCAACTCAAACAAATCCCCCTAACGATTGGCAAACTACAAAAATTAAAAGACCTTCATTTAGCAGGAAACAAACTTAGGAAAATACCTATAGCAATTTATCGGCTAAAGCACTTGCAACAGCTCTACATTGGAAACAACAAATTTAATTTTTTAGCAGAAAGAAAGAAACTACAAAGGTTTTTACCAGACTGCCTAATCATAAATAAAATATACTACCTAGAGGATATCAAAGAAAAATTAGAAAAAGAAGGTTCGACTTTCAAAAATGCAAATATTGTCGCAATTCGTGACATGTCATCCACATACAATTCTCCGTTTCCAGAACAAATTACCAAATTCCCCAACCTGCAATATCTCGACCTATCAGACACTCAATCATTACCCGAAATAGTAGGAGATATTCGTACACTTAAAAATTTAGATATAAGCGACAATGATCTAAAATTTTTTCCTGATTTTGTAATAAAACTAAGGAACTTAAGAACACTCAATCTTTCGAAGAATAGGCTCAGTTCCATCCCACAATCAATTGGCAAACTAAAAAAACTCAAACGACTCTACATTGGCGAGAATTACTTTGACTTTGCCAAAGAAAAAAAGAAACTGCAAAAATTCTTACCTAACTGTACAATCCTCGAACAAATGTATCATTAAAGAATCCAAAACAACAAAAAAATAGTAGACAAGTACCACCTACCATTCCATTCTACCCTAGTACGTTAAAAATTACGTATACATGCAAAACAAGAGCCAAGTGAAAAAAGCTCTCAGCCCGGTATTAGTCGCCAAACTTCGCCCGGACTGAGAATTTGACACCCGAAGATGCTATTTCCTAATCTGTGTACCAATCGTACACGGTCAAGCAATTCAGCATCATTGGGTGACCTATAACAAAACAACGAGGTATAACCTGTTATGGAACCAATAGACGAATCCGATTACAAAGCCCTGTTAGACAGAATGGAAGTTCTGATAGACAAGCTCTACAACAAACGCAAGGCCTACCCCAAAAAACGCCGTAAGAAGTACCACAAGCTGCTACACAGACAGCTCAAGTTCCTGCGCGCCCAGTTAGAGTAGGTTTTCTCTGCGTCTCGGGCACCTCGGCTACTAATGGGTGTCCGAGATTGCACTGGTTTTAGATAATAAGATATCCCTAACTTTTAAGATCACAGCTTTTTCCGTCCCCCTCTCAGGGGGAATCAGGGGGTCTAAATCAGAGTAAATCTTGTTCATCAAGTAGCAGGAATAACACCTTCTCTGCAAATTTAATCTTAATTCTGTATATCGAGACGACAAATACCACAAAAATATTGTTACAATTTTTCTATAGATATAGACTCTATCCTAAATAAAGAAAACTACAAAAACTCTTACCAAATTGCTCGATTCACAAATATGAAAAATAAACGTTTCACTCAAAATTCTTTCAATAGGCAAGGTTTATAGTATATGAAAGTTACACTCAAAATAGCTCTTATTTGGGCACCCATAGGGTTTCTCGCGACCTTTTGTGTACACTTCCTAACGTTTACCCAAATTGCAG
>JBCCIA010000059.1:0-18732 GCA_039028475.1 Spirochaetota bacterium
AACTATTTCCATATATTGTAATTAGGAAACTTTGAACTATGCAAAATGAAATTAGAACAAGATTTGCCCCTTCTCCGAGTGGCTTTTTACACGTCGGAGGTGCAAGAACAGCCTTATTTAACTATTTATATGCTAAAGCCAACCAGGGAAAGTTTATTTTGCGTATGGAGGATACAGATAGAGCCCGTTCAACAGAGGAATCTTTTCAGACAATTCTTGCTTCTTTAAAGTGGTTAGGTATAACTTGGGAAGAAGGCCCTGAAATAGGAGGAGATTTCGGCCCCTATGTGCAATCCGAACGCTTACCAGTATACCAGGAACATACGGAAAGGCTATTAAAAGAAGACAAAGCATATCGCTGTTTTTGCACTCCAGAAGAGTTAGAAGAGCGCAAAAAGGGCAATCCTGATTTCATCTATGATGGTAAATGTGCAAACTTAACACCAGAAACCATTGCTGCAAACTTAGAGGCAAATAAGCCGTTCTCTATCCGCTTCCGCACTCCAGAAAAGTCTGTAGTTGTCCCCGACTTGGTACAGGGCAAAGTGACCTTCAATACCAAACTCTTTGGTGACTTTATCATCGTAAAATCGGACGGCTTTCCCTCCTACAACTATGCGGTGGTTGTAGATGATGCGTTGATGAAAATATCTCATGTAATCCGAGGAGTAGGACATTTATCAAATACTCCCAGACAAATTGTTCTTTTCGAGGCATTTGGTTATAAAACTCCTGCTTTTGCTCACGTTTCAGAAATAGTAGGCTCGGATGGAAAGAAGCTTTCCAAACGCGCAGGAGCTACTTCTGTTTTGGCGTTTCAAGATCTCGGATATATGCCAGAATGTTTTGTAAATTATATGTCACTACTAGGTTGGACCCCTGAGGACGAAAACGAATTCATGCCAGAAAAACAAGCTGAATACTCTTTTGATGTGCAAAAATGCTCAAAAGCACCAGCAACATTTGATGTTTTCAAGAAGCCTAAGAAACAAAGCGAAACAGTTGATTTCAATTCCTTAGGTACCTCTGAGTTAGCTGGGTATCTAAACCCTAAGTCGAAGTTGAATTGGCTATCCAACAAGTACATTCGCACCATTCCTATAGAGAAATTAGCAGGTGAAATAGCTCCTTTTCTACAAAATATTTCTTCCATCCCTGCTGAAGCCAAAGACCCTAAAAATCATAAGCTACACTCGATACTCAGTTCGATACGGGTTTACTTAAACCGTCTAACGGACGCAAAAGATTATCTGATCGAATTTTACAACTCCAATATCGAATTCGATTCTGAGGAAGCTAAGCATATCGCACAACAGGACGAGAGCCAACAGGTGGCTAAGATATTTTACCAACAACTGCAAAACCAATCTCCCGAGGAAGTAGAAGGTTTTAAACAATTGATAACGAGTACTGGAGAGCTAAGTTCCCAAAAAGGCAGAAATCTGTTCATGCCCATTCGTGTATTCACAACGGGAAAAATGCATGGTCTGGAACTACCTGTACTTTTTGCTCTATTGGGCCAAAAAAAGTTACGTTCGCGTATTACATCTATTGCAAACCTTCTGGGGGTCACCATTACATCATGAACCTTTTATTTAATTTTTATTTTTTAGTGTCTCTATCTTTTTTAGCTTTTAGCCACTGCCAAAAAGAAGAAAACCCACTCAAGGGAAAAAGCAAGCACGAAATCAACCGTTATCTTCGCGATGCTGTAGAAAGAAAAGATTTATCTTTATTACAACTCGTCATCGAAGCGGGTATGGATGTGAAGTCTGAAGAAGTTGCGAGAATCTTTTTAGATCTAGTCAAAAAGGGTGACAAAGACTTGGTAGAAAAACTACTACAAGCAGGAGTCAACCCTAATTTTACCTATAGAAAGAGATACACACCACTGAAATACGCCCTTGATACCAAGCAAAAGGACATGATACAGCTCTTACTCCGCTACAAATTAGAGATAGATAGACCAAACTTTAACGATGAAACAGAACTCATGCGTATGGTATCAGAAAACAAAACAGAACAAATCGAATTTCTTTTGGCAAACAAAGCCTCCCCCAACTTCCAAACCAAATGGGGTATGAGTCCACTCATGATTGCAGCCAAAAAAGGCAATAAAGAAGTAATCACCATTCTGCTTGCTGCTGGTGCGAAAAAAGACTTGAATAACAGCTACCGAAAAACAGCTTATCGTCTCGCAAAAGAAAACGGGCACAAAGAGGTATTAGACCTTTTACGGCCTCCTGGAGAAAAATAACTTTCAACTTACAGAGATTATTTTCCAATTTTATTTTTCTTGTCCTTTCTCTACACTTATATTTTTATATCATTATAGTATTTTGATAAATCCAGAGTAATCTGAAGGGAATTTTATGAAAAAAGTTTATCTTTGCATCCTAACCTTATTTTTAATCTCACAACCCATTTTTTCTGAACTCAAAGACAATGGCGATGGTACAATTATTGATAGCGAAAGTTCTGCTCGCTGGAGCAAAGCAGAAAAAGTCATGACTTGGTCCAATGCAGAAAAACACTGCTCCTCGTTAGACTTAGGTGGTAAAAAAGATTGGCGTTTGCCAAACTCCTACGAACTCAAACCATACTTAGAAGATACTGCTAAACAAGCAGAATCAGCCCCAAACTCCGATCAATATTTCTGGTCAGACTTCAAAGGTCTCTATGTCAAGTCAGGTTCAGCTGGGGTCTATTATGGTTTTGATGAAAAATCCAAACAAAGTGGCTCAGGAAAAACTTTCCGAGTCAAATGTATCAGTGGAAAGCCTGCGACTAAAGAAAGAAAGTCTTCAGATGACTCAGGAAAAGAAGGAAATACTACAGACAATTCAGATAATTCTGGTCGTGAAGGCAGCACTTCCAACAACTCCAATGATTCTGGCCGCGAAGGAGACTCCGCAAATAACTCAGACAATTCAGGAAGGGAAGGAAAGTCTACTACAGATGGCAAGGACGACCCTGATGGTAGAGAAGGTTCTGAATCAAGCCTCGCCATCAATATCAAACCAAATGCAAAACCAAAGGAAGGTAGTGAGAGTCTCCCGAATTCAACCGTTGATAGAGATGTACAAAAGAAAGACCCAAATGTTAAAAAAGGAAGTTTGTTACAATACACAATTGATGGTGACCTTGGTGGCGTGCAAAAAGTTTTAAAAGCAGGTACTAATATCAATGCGACAACAGCCACAGGTATGAGTTCGTTGATGATAGCTTCCTATAACGGTAGACTTGATATCGTAAATGAACTGTTAAAATACAAAGCCAACATTGCCCAAAAAATGCCAAAAGGCTGGGACTCCTTATTTATCGCTTCCTATAAAAACCGCAAAGACGTTGTGAAACGGTTGATTGATGCAAAGGCAAATGTCAACGCTACTTACTATAACAATTCAACCTGCCTTATGTACGCTTCCTATTTTGGCTATACAGATGTAGTTTCCCTCTTGCTCAATGCCAAAGCACAAAAAAATGCTCAGTACAAATCAGGTGGTACTGCACTTATTTTCGCAGCATACCAAGGCCATGATGGTGTAGTAGATTTGCTCATCAGAAAAGGTGCAGATGTAAATATTAGAGATAAAGAAGGTGAGACTGCTCTTATAAAGTCTGTTTACAAAAATAATAAGAATGTGACCGAAAAGCTAATCAAAGCAAAAGCCAAAGTTGATATCCAAGATATTGGTGGTGAAACAGCACTCCTAAAAGCAAGTATGAGAAATTATACTGAAATCGCTAACATTCTTGTAGATGCAAAGGCCAATCCTAACATCAAAAATAGGAAACAGTCTACTCCTCTAAAATTTGCTTGTCTCAGAAACAATACCAACCTCATCAAAAAGTTAATCTCTGCAAAAGCAGATGTCAATGCAAGAAGTGAAAGAGGTTATACTCCACTGATGATTTCGACTCGCGCAAACCGTTCAGAGGCTGTTCGCCTACTCATTGATGCTAAAGCGGATGTCAATGCTAAATCAAATGAAGGCACAACTGCCTTAGAAATAGCTACCAGTAAAAAATACACAACGATCATCAATTACCTCAAAAAAGCTGGAGCAAAATAACACAAACAAATGAAATTAGCTAGGGTTTTGCCCTAGCTATTGGAGTCCCTATGTTCAAACAAGCCTTACTACTGATTTGCCTTTTCTTCTGCAATACCTGTGCATTCTTAGATTTTCGTTCCGTAAAAATCCCAGAGAATGTAAAAGAAAAATTCACGCTAATGATCTATATCGTAGGTAGCGATCTAGAAAGCCGCTATGGAGCAGCTACGGATGACATGAAAGAAATGATGAAGATTGGTTCCACCAAAAACTTAAATATTGTCGTTAGTACCGGTGGTGCTTCTGCCTGGAAACAAAAAGACATTAGCTATATCAAAGTACAGAGGTGGTTGATAGAACAGAAGAAAAAGAAAAAACTAGAGGATGCCAAAGACAATTTTATCGCAGACACAGATACTCTAGCAAATTTCATAAAGTTTTCAGTAAAAAATTATCCAGCTGATAAATATGGAATCATTCTGTGGGATCATGGTGGTGGCTCCATAAATGGTTTTGGATTAGACGAACATACAGGTCGTATGCTAAGAGTAGATGAAGTACGTGATGCTTTTGCAAAAGCCTATGAAAGTACCAAAGCAAAGTTTGAACTCATTGGTTTTGATTCCTGTTTAATGGCAACCATTGAAACAGCAAATGTTCTGGCTCCTTACGGAAAAGTTTTAGTAGCTTCAGAAGAAACTGAGCCAGGTCATGGTTGGGATTATACTGCCATTAGCAAAACAATCGCCGAAAATCCTCGAATCAATGGTTTAAAACTAGGTAGGATCATAGCACAATCCTACGAAAAACATGCCTACCGTAACTTGAGTTTCAAAGATATAACGCTTTCGGTAATTCGTTTAAATAAAATCAAAGATGCTATTGTTGCTTTAGACAAACTGATCGAAAAAGCTGGCCCTTCTATCAAACAACCGGCACGATTGCAGAAGATCCAACATGCCCGTAGCATTTCCGAAGACTATGGCAACTCTCCAGAAGAAGGGACAGATATGGTTGATTTGATGGATTTAGCCTATAAATTAGAGGACGACTTTCCTGAAGAATCACAAGAGCTATCTAACAAATTACGCGAAGCTATTTCTTTTCGTGTTAGAGGTCGTGGCCGTCCCAATGCCAATGGACTTTCTATATACTTCCCTCACAAAACTATGAAGAATACCTTCTTCACTTTGGATCGTTTTCGTAAGCTGAACTTTTCAAAAAAATACGAAACTTTTTTGAGAAATTACAGTAAAATTGTCAGTAAAGATACTACTGCCATTCGTTTCTCAGGCACTGTTGCAAGTGAATCAAGCAAGCAATCTGGCAATAAGTTGGTCTCCATTGCTATCAAGAAGCAGGACATGCAACAATTGGATAAAGCTTACTCTATTTTGGCTGTGGCCGGTAGTAAGAAAAACCCATATGTAAAATTTTTTATGGGCTTAGATGATGACGTTAAGCTAGTAGATGGCAGACTGAGCTATGAATGGAAAAACTCCTGGCTTACTCTGAACGGCAACTTTGCTGCTATGTACCTATTGGGAAAATCGCAAAAACCGGATAAGTCAATTATCAAACGCTATGGCATTCCGATTCTCCTAAATGGGGAAAAAATGCACTTAGTTGTTTTATACGATGCAAAGGAAGGCTATGAAGTCCTAGGAGCAAGACGTTCTGCCAAACCTGCAAAAGATAAAAAAAGCAAAGCATTTCCACGAAGTTTGATCATTCCCAAGAAAGGCGATGTTATCACTCTACGCTGGCGTTACCATGACCCTAAGAAAAAGAAAATTAGCTTTGTCAGTGGAAAAAAGTTCACTGTAGATGGTGACTTACAAATTATGCGCAAAAGTCTAAAAGACAGTGGAGGAAAGTTTTCTCTTGGCTTTCTTACAACAGATTTTGCACAAAATGAATCTATATCTGAATATTTACCTTTGGACTAACTAGTGCATAAAATAGTTTTATTTTTCAGCACATTTCTTTCGGTTTTCTCTTGTATCAGCCAAGGGCAACCGATTCAAATAGGTGCAGATACTTTTTACAGCAATAGCAGTAAGTTAGATATTTCACAACAAAACCTAGATGAATTCCCCAGAGAAATAGCACAATTTTCTAATGTACGAGAATTGAGCCTAGATGAGAATTACATCAAAGATATACCAGACTTACCCAATTGGACAAATTTAGAGCGATTGAGTTTGCGTGGGAATCGAATCCAAAAAATAACAAACCTATCCCATCTGAATTCTTTAGAATTTCTAGACTTTTGGAAGAATCGCATTGCAAGAATTGAAAACCTACAAACTCTCACAAATTTACGCATCTTATATTTATCAGCGAACCCCATCACCAAGATTGAGAACTTAGAAAAGTTAAGCAAACTCGAAAAGCTTTACCTCAACTCTTGTAAGATTTCTACGATAGAAAACCTAGCATTCGCTAAAAAGTTACAAGTTTTAGAATTAGAAAAAAATGTAATCAGTGATGCCAGTCTCTTACATTCCCTCAAACAATTGCGAGTATTAAAACTAAAAGGCAACCAATTCAGTTCTATCCCAGCTTTAGATTCTCTAGCAAACCTAGAAGAATTATCGTTAGGCAGCAATATCCAAGAAATTACAAATCTCAGTAAACTAAAAAAACTGCGTATCTTGGATTTAGCAGGCAACCAAATTGAAAAATTAGACAATATTTGGCATTTGCAAGATTTAGAGGTATTGAAAGTGAATGGAAATCCGATTAAAACCCTATCCCAGTTGGAGAAGTTGCCGGCATTGAAAAGGGTCAAAATTGGCGAAAAGCATTTAAAAGAAGTTTCCCGAACAACAAAAAGTTATTTGATTGAAAAAGGAGTGATTGTCAACCGAACCAAAGCAGAGACTTTTTTTGAGAAAGTTCCTCTTGCAGTTTTAGACTGATTCGGTTATCTCAAAAATTCAGGGAGTTCTGGTTCGTCTTTTGGAGAAGTTGCATTAGAATCCGTTTCTTCCACATCTTCCAACCAACTTCTTCCAGGTCCAGAGGAACTGCGATTTCTTTTTTTCTCTGCTGCCGCTTCTGTTTTGTCATCCCATTTACCAGTGATATCTAACAAATTGATTTCTTGCAACTTGCGGATCGCTGCTTTGGTTTCTTCGTTCAGCTCACCAGTAACCCTACCTGCGTAATAGCCTATTTCTTTTAAGACTGTTTGAATTTCTTCTGTATTCCAAGCCATAAGGATTCTCTATGTGACTATCCTGCAAAAGGAAGGGGGCTAGACAAGAACATTTTTAATTCCTCTACGATAAATGAACTTGCTTTAACGACCAACAATCACTTCATATATTGGCGGGATTAGCTTTCGATTATGGAACCAGGATTCCGTCTTACTTAAGGTTTGCAGATCTTTCTTTTTTTTCGCCCGAGCTTCTCCATCCAATTTGGACTTGGTATCCGCGTACTGGTCAAACCTTTGGTCAAAGTCTGAATCAACTTCCACTCTATTTTGCCAAAGAATTACATCTGCCTTACCATCAAAATTTGTATCAATTTCCGAGCGTACTGCTTGTTTCTTAAAATTATAGTATACAGTCGTCTCAAAGTAGCCATCTTTATCATGATCTTCCTGTGTTAGGGCAATAAAATCATTAGGTAGCATCCATTTTAAAATATCTATTTTGCCATCCAAATCAGTGTCTTCTTCTTCATGAACTTTGACGGGTTTTTTTACTGGTTGATTTTTACCCGATGCAGAAGAAAGTCCCAACCAAATCAAAGTATCTGACTTCTCATCGGAGTTTGCATCCAATTCTTGGTAAACGAGACGGTTATTAGCTGGATCAGCCACATAATAACCTATAGCATCCATAGTTTTATCCTGATCCGTATCGACTTTTTTTGATTTTATCGGGAGCCCAAATTGAAGTGCCCCTTTGGGATTAGGCTTTTCTTGGTATGAGTTTGATTTATTACTATCGCAAGTCATTATAAAAAATAAAAGTAAACAAAGAAGAAAGTTTTTTCCTACGTCCATAGATTTATTAGATTCCTTAGGTGATTTTTCTAGTAAAATATATAAAAAAAGGAAGACTCTAATTTGAGCCTTCCTTTAAATTTCCAAAAAGAAATATTTTTTATTTTGAATTCATTTCAGAAAATTGGGTAGCGGCTGATTTAGCTGCTGTGGAACATTCAGCAATACCACTTCCCAAACTTGTACTAGCAATAATTGAAGTCATAGCAGATGCCGCTGTTGCATCAGCGGTACCACTTGAATCAGAAGTAGCACCGTAGTAGCAAATTGATAGCAAATAAGCAGCCTTGTTTGGACCTCCAGAAGTTGTATTTACTTCAGGAAGAGTCTGTGGATAGTTTTCCGTCCCAATCAAGGCTTCCGGAAGACTGGTATCCTCTCTAAAGGCTTTATTACAAGCAACCTCATCACCGATTGATGTTGTAATATATGTCTTTGAGCCTACTGAATCTGTAAAGGTACTCGTAGATCTACTTGCTGAATCTGTTTGAGTTATAGCATCATAAACAGCAGCAGCTCCCCCATTGGCAGAAAAGTTATAAAACACTTCTGTTGCAGGGGTTAAGGTATGCCGAGTACCTGAGCCAGGAAAAGGATTATAAGTAAGTCCCAAATCTGCACAAGTAGATACAGAAGTAGCATTTATATTTGAACCATTTCGCAAAAATGTGGAAGACGTATTAGTAGTATCATAAGCCGTAGTTCCTGATTTCATAGGCATTAAGTTTCCAAAACCAAGACCTACCAAGGTTCCAAATTTTGGATATGCATTTGTTGCAATAATACGATTAGCAATTGTTACCGATTGGAAGGAATATCTAAACTCAGTTGTTCCCCCTTCATTCGTAGAATCGTTAGAATTGAAATTATAGGCACTGATATCTAAATCGGAAGGAGTTCCCGCAAGTAAATAACGTTTAAGTTGACTCTTGTAATTTTCACCTGGTTTCGCACATTCATCCTTCCCACTAATAAGGTTATAGGTAGTCTGAGCAGAGCCAAGATCAGCTGCTCTGGAACTACTAGTTAATGCAGTCACACTACAACTAGACTTTGGTATATTTGCACAAGCCAACAGACCCATTTTTGAAGCTCTCTTTTGCGCCCAGACTTGAGCAGCAACAGTACTACCTCCCGCAGCTGTGTAATTAGCAGCTATAGTTGCATCACCTGTAATAGAAGCACAGCTGGTAAATAATGCTTTCAATCCAGCTACAGTAGTAGATGATATACTAAGATTATCAGATAAATCAGTTTGTTCTTCCGTACTTAAGCTATCATAAACTGTTTGAAACTCTGCTTGAAGAACAGTACCAGTAGTAGTCGCACTACTATTGCAAAGAGCAGCAGGACCACCCATTAACGCTCGATAATTTAAAACACTACGCATATATCTCAGAGCAGTATTTCGATTATCTAATGTCCAACCAGTACTTTCTGTAAAAAAGGCATCATATTTTCTATTATAAGAAACGGTAGATAAATTAGTTGCACTAGTTCCAGCTGCATCATTATAATCTACTAAGTCAAAGAAGTTTGCTGAGTCAGTGCTTCCTGTAGTATTAGAGCTGCCTACTATAGCAGAATTAATAATTAATCCAGTCCACATACCTGCATAATTAAGACTAATAGCACAAGCACCACTTGCCTGGTCTTGTATAAATGATGCTAATAATGCGCCTACTGCTGGGTCTCCAGGGTGCTCATGGCTACAACTAGTTGAGCCAAAAATTAGAGAAAGGCTCAAAGCTGATATAGATAAAAACTTTATAATTCTATTCATAATATAATTTCTCCTTTTATTATAGTTCGTGTTTGTAACCGAAGCGGTATACATTTCCACCAACGGTAACAGGGTATGAGGGATATGCACTCAATCCAGCAAAACCACCGTAGGATTTGGTACCAGCATTCCCTAGGGTATAAGACGCATGATACTCTACTTCGATGAAGGCAAAACCATTGTCAGTAACACGAGCTTGCACACCAGTAAGGAAGCTAAAACCAACACCGGAACCGTCGAACCTAGCATCCTCTTGGATAGCCGCAGGGTCCATCAATTTGCTCACAACTGGAAGCCTACGAGTCAAACCATTGGTAGCAGCGTGAAGCATAGTACCATTGATAGTACCTTTCAATTGCCACATTGCTTTATAATAGTGCAAACCAGGAGCCATATAAAAACCAAATGCTGGCTTATCAGGAGTTCCACCAACATCCATTTTGATACCAAAGTATGCAGGAATCACTATGGAACGGTAAAACCATCTCTCATCGTAAAATCGGAAGCCCATAAAACTGGCTGTTTTCCTACCACCACTGACGACAGTAGTCATATTCACACCAATACGGTAGAAGAAGTTTGGCACATTTTTGTACAAACTCACATCACTTTCAAAACCAAGCGTCAAACTACCGGCAGTCATTGGCCCTTCTGATGTTACATTGATAGCACCACCTGTAGAGTTTTCTATAGCTTGTAGTTCATTCTCAGCTAAGATAATGCTTTGGTCACCAGCATAATTGCCATTTGCATCAAGCACTGGCTGACCTGAAGTAAGACCATCCTTTACAAATGTTCCCCCCAGAGAGTTTGGGTCAAATTGGATCCCAAGACCAAAAATAAGTCTGGACTTTGCACTCAGTCCGGTGCTTACAGCCAGACCCAGAAAAATAAGAGCTAACCATGTGTGTATCTTTCGAATCATTCTCAAGATTTCCCCTTTTTTTATAAGTTAAATTTGGCTTATTGCGAAAAACCAACGATCTAGAATAAAGTTTTTATCCACAAAAAAGCCCGCTAAAAAAGGAAAGCATCACTGACAGTAATATGTCAATCGTTACTTGAAGAAAAATTCATTGGATCGAAAAAAAATTTAATTTCTCAGTAATAATTTCGTCATTTCATTGTTTCTCGGAGTCTATATTAGTTTCACCCTTATCGTAATCTACTAAAATTGATACCGCAGCATCTCCCGTGACATTCACCATGGTTCGGCACATATCCAAAACCCGATCGATTGCAAAAATCAAAGCAAGACCTTCTACGGGGATTTCAGCTTGTTCTAATACAATTACCAACATTACAATTCCAGCTCCTGGAACAGCGGCTGCTCCAATTGACGCCAAAGTAGCCGTTGCTAAAATTCCCAATTGCTGGGCAAGGGTTAAGTCAATATTGTATGCCTGAGCAATAAAAACAGCGGCAACTGCTTGGTAGAGACTCGTTCCATCCATATTGATAGTAGCCCCTAGAGGAAGAACCGTATCTGCCGTACTTTTGGAGACTTTTAAATTTTCTTTTACACACTTCATAGTTACCGAGAGGGTTGCTGCACTAGAACTGGTATAAAAGGCAGTAGTTTGGGCAGGAAAAATTCCACGTAAAAATGAGAAATAGCCACGTTTTGCAAACAGTTTTATCATGAGTGGATAAAACCCAAAAGCCATGATAAACAACCCAATCACAACGATGAAACCATAATACGCAAGAGAACCTAAAATTCGCCAAGCCAATGCAATATCCTTACCAGCAAGGTCGGTAACCAGGCTTACCAAAAGAGCGAATACACCTAAGGGAGCCGTTTTCATAATCAGATCTACCATAGTAATCAAAACTTCGTTCAAACCATTGAAAAAGTCTTTCACCGGATCGGCATATTCTTTCGCGGTAAACATCAGAGAGGCTCCAAACAGGAATGCAAAAACAATGACTTGCAACATATTGCGAGTATTGCTCAAAGAAGCGAAAATATTATTGGAGAACATATCTACAACAGATTGCAAAGGACCCTGCTCCTTTACCATCGCAGCAGATCTCGTTTTTTTGTGAAAGTCTC
The DNA here is from genome assembly GCA_039028475.1 of Spirochaetota bacterium. Classification (GTDB taxonomy): domain Bacteria; phylum Spirochaetota; class Leptospiria; order Leptospirales; family Leptospiraceae; genus JBCCIA01. The sequence goes on from JBCCIA010000059.1 coordinate 11,919, forward strand.
CCTCGAACTTTTCCTTTAGAAGAGCTTTGATTTCAGGAGTGATAGTATTACCAGGTTTGCTTATATTCACAATAGACAGGCCAATTGTAACTGCTACAAATGTAGTAAATAAATACAAAGAAACTGTTTTGAGACCCTTTTGCGTAACATTCTGTGGATCGTCACGGAAGCTGGCAATCGCATTGATCACAGAAACCAAGACAAGAGGGATAGCAATTAGCTTAAGCAAATTGATAAAAATAGTACCAAAGGGCTTAATCCAATTGGTAGAGAATTGCGTTAAACCCATATAACTTAAGATAAGCCCCACAATAGGACCCAAAAGCATACTCAATAAAATGAGAGTTTGTAAGGATAGTTTTGGTTGTTTTTCTGTCTGTTGCATAATTGTAGTGGTATGTTCCTAACAATCACCAGACTTTTCATTTTTGCATTATTTGCAAGTGAGAATAGGTTTTCTTAACGATTCTTTCCTCCTCTAGAGAAGATAATTGACAATAGCCATTCCTATTCTAAACAGGAATGCAAGTCTTACATTGCGGATTTTCACCTTTGGATAAAAAGAAATTACTTTATATTTTTCTAGCAGCAATCATTCTCTACGTTGGTTATCTATTTTTACCAAAAAAAGAAGCAGGTACCATTCATATTGCGTTCGCAGGTCCTATATCCGGACCTGGTGCCCATACTGGAAAACTGATGGCAAATGCAATAAAATTACATTTTGCAGAAATCAACCAAAAAGGCGGCATCAATGGCTACAAGTTAGAATTGGATGTATATGATGATGGGAACCAGCCCGAAAAAGCAGAAAATAAAGCAAAAGAAATCTTAAAAGATAACAAGGCAATTGCCGTGATAGGCCACATGTACAGCAACTGCTCCATAAAAGCAGGTAAAATCTACAAAGAAAGTAAAATTCCTGCCATTAGCCCAGCCTCGACTAATACTTTAGTCACTCAGAACAACCCATGGTATTTCCGAACAATATTCCATGATGATTTGCAAGGAAAGTTTTTAGCGAATTACGCCTGGAATGTTTTTAACCAAAAAAGTGCGACAATTATCTCCGAAGACCAACCTTATGGCTCCAACTTAGCGAAAGTCTTCGAAAAGACCTCCCGCAAACTAGGCTTTCGAATCAAATACAAAAGAAGTTTCAAGCTAAATAAAGAGGATACACAGGATCAATTAGTACGGATCGTCAGCAGCCTAAAACTTCGACGTGACTTAGGTATTATATTTTTAGCTACACATGGTAAAGAAGGAGTAGAATTGGTAAAACTGATCCGGAAAGAAAATATTACCAACCCTATCATAACTCCCGATTCATTTGCTTCTGAAGTATTTCCCCCTTCTTTTGATGAATTTTCTAAAAGTTTTATTTCTACTGCCAATATCTATACAACGGCTCCAATTATATATGATACCGCTAGCGAAAAAGCATTACGCTTTCAAGAAAACTTCGAAAAAAAATATTCCGAAAAACCTGACTGGATTTCTGCTTTCGCATATGATGCAGCTAAAGTTGTAACTACTGCAATACAAAAAACCAGAGCATACCAAGTAAGCTCTTTAACAGAACAAAGACAGCAGATTAGAGATTACCTTGCAAGTATCAACCAAATTGAATTAGGTATCGAAGGTGCTACTGGATATAATTACTTTGATAAGAATGGTGACGCTCCAAAATCCGTTTCTGTTGGAGTCTACAAAAATAACAGTGTTATATCTGCTCTAATTCAATTGTTAGCAATCCAAAACATTGGAGAAATCACAGATTTAAACAATGCAATCAAACAAGGATTGGTTTTAAATATCGATGATCGGTATATGTATAAGACCAATGTGGTATATACAGGAATTAAAATCAATAAAATTAGTGATTTAGACCTGAGTAAATCTCAATATACTATGGACTTTTACCTTTGGTTCCGCTACCAAAAAGGAGTTTCACCAGAAAAAATTACATTCCCAAACGCTGTAGAAGAAATAGATTTAGGAACTCCTTTAGAAGTAGAAGAAAAAGGCCAACTTTTATACAAACTTTACCATGTTTCTGGAAAATTCAAAATAGACTCACTGCCTGGTAGAAATTCCTTTGGACAACATGTCTTAGGAATTAGCTTTCGTCACCGCAACTTAAATCGTAATAACCTTATTTATGTGAGCGATTTTCTAGGAATGGGTTTGGTGAGTGGCAAGAGTGCATTGGAAAAATTGAAACAGGATCAAGTTTTTACATCAGTTTCTGGTTGGAATATGGATCGAGTTTGGTATTTTCAAGATATAGCTGAAGAAGACTCTCTAGGATTCCCCAAGTATATCAATATTTCTAATGGAATCGTAGAATATTCCAAATTTAATGCTGGTATTCGTATAAAAAAAGATCAATTTAGTTTAAAATCACTAATACCAAACGTAGCCTCGCCTTACTTCGCCTTTTTAAGTTTCGCCCTAATCCTTTCTATTCCCATAATTAGTAAAAGAAATGCAGTTCTTAAACAGTTGGTATTTCTTCCTTGGGTTACACAAATCTGTGTATCATTTCTCTTCTTGCTTTCTTTAGAAGTCTTTCTCATTGACTGGTTCGTGGAAGACACTAGCTCCTACAACCTACGTATGATGATTACTACATTTGATATACTATGGTGGTTGATGCCAGCTGCATTTCTAAATTGGGCTATACAAAAGTTCATGTGGGAGCCCGTACAAAAGAATACTGGTCGTAGGATTCCTACAGTTGTGAGGAGGATGCTCTCCTTTCTTATCTATACTTTGGCTATATTTGGAGTCATCGCTTATGTTTTTGACCAGAGGCTGACAAGTCTACTTGCTACTTCAGGGATGATAGCTATGATCATAGGTTTGGCGATCCAAATCAATATTTCCAATATTTTCTCAGGAATTGCAATCAATTTAGAGCGTCCGTTCAATGTAGGAGACTGGATCCGTTTGGGGGAATATGACGAGGGAAAAGTAGTCGATATTACCTGGCGCTCCACACGTATCAAAACAAGGGATGAAAATATACTGAGTATCCCCAACGCTATTGCCTCAGAATCTATTGTGAAAAACTTCAATTATCCCAATGACACTTATGAAATGAAGTTTTTTGTACATGTAGATCCTATCCATACACCAGAAAGAGTGCAGAAAATTCTTATGGATGCCGTTCTATCTTCGAATGTAATATCAAAAGAAACAAAGCCTTATACCCGCTTTAAAGGTTTTACGGAGTGGTCTGCAAAATATGGGGTCTACTTTATCCTACAAGACTACAGCAAACGTTATCCACACGAAGAAGTCGTCTGGAAAAGAGTCTGGGCACACTTAAACCGTTCGGGGATCACTCCTGCAATCCAAAGACAAGAATTGCATATGTTCAAAGGAATCAAGGCTAGGGGTGCCGAAATGGCAGCAAAACCAATTATACTCCTGCAAGAAATAGACATATTCCACCCATTTTTAGCTGAATCAAAAGAATATCTCAGCAATCACATGGAAAAACACCTATACCGTGCAGGAACGCGTATTGTACAGCAGGGTGAAGCTGGAAATTCCTTATTCATTATTGTGGAAGGGGTTGTGAAAGTTCTAGTTACCATCAGTGAGGAGAATACGATAGAAGTTGCAAGATTAGGTGCTGGTAGCTTTTTTGGCGAGATGTCACTTCTAACTGGAGAAACACGAACTGCAAGTATCGATGCTGGCACAGATACCGTACTGTATGAAATTACAAAAGAAGACATAGCTCCTCTAATTGAGAAACAACCTGAAGTCATGCAACCCCTGAGTGAAGTTTTAATGCGAAGAAAAATGGCTACTGAATCAGAAAAAGATCAGCATTTAGCCTCACAAAAAGACAAAGAAAACCAATTTAAGGAGAGCTTACAACAAAAAATACAACGTTTTTTTGGTTTCGGCAAAACAGAATAACAAACAAATATTTAGTGTTTTATTCTTGCAAGTACCATGCAAATATAGTTTTATGGTACTATGAATCTAACCAAAACCTACAATTTGAGACTCATTACCCCATTATTCACCTTATCCATGACTATAGACAAACAAACAGGTGCAAAAAGAAAGATATTTCTGTACCCAGGTAGCACCTATGCCATTCGAGACATCCAAACAAAGCCCAAAAAGAAAAAAGAACGAAAATGCCAATTACTAGAGATAATTCCTAGCAATTCCACAAACCAACTTGCTAAAATTCGCTATTTAGACAGCAATAGGGTTGGAAAAATTCGTATTGAAAATTTAGATTATCCCTACTCCCAACAGCATAGCAAACGTAAAAGTTAGTTATTCCTCAAAATGCAATTGGATGATTTCCAATTGCATAAACTACACTATTTACCATAAAAAAACCGATTTTCACTAATTTATCGTTTTTTTAAGAATACTTCTTGATTCTAGCCTGACTACTAAAATCCTTTCCGTTAATACCTAAACTTGCTGGAATTTACTCACTATACCGAATGGAGCTTTTTTTCTTATACCTTTTCATAGCTATCTTTTTCTCTTTTCTATGCTCAATCCTTGAGTCTGTTCTTCTCAGTGTTACACCTTCTTATATCAGTATAAAAATTGATGAAGGTAAAAAAGTAGGAGAAGAACTAAAAAAACTCAAAGAAAGCGTGGACAAACCACTCGCAGCGATTCTAACACTGAACACTTTTGCCAATACACTCGGTGCAGCAGGTGTAGGAGCCCAAGCTCAAGCGATTTGGGGAGAAAAATACCTATCGCTCATATCAATTTTATTAACAATAACCATCCTTATCTTCTCAGAAATCATTCCTAAAACCTTAGGAGCAAACTATTGGCGACAATTAGCACCGTTTGCAACACCAATACTGAAAATACTTATCTACTCTCCCCTCTACCCTGTAATCCTTATTAGCCAATACATCACAAAAATCCTCAAATCAAAACAAACGGGTGGTATGCTCAGTAAGGCAGACTTCCTTGCTCTCACCAAGATAAGTGCCCAAGAAGGATTATTACGCCAAGAAGAATCTCTAATTATCCAAAACCTTTTCCAATTTGGCAATATAAAAGTAGAAGATATAATGACCCCAAGAACAGTCATGCAGTCTTCTTTAGAAACTGTGAGTATCCGAAGCTTTTATGAATCAACCGAAATTAACTTCTCCAGAATTCCCATTTATGCGGAAGATATCGACCATGTCACAGGCTATGTTCTCAAAAACGATATACTATATGGAATCATCCAAAACGAAGAAAACAAACCCCTAAATGAAATTGCAAGAAAAATCCAGGTAGTCTACCAACACCTCCCCGTGCACAAATTATTTAACAAACTTGTAACAGAAAAAGAGCATATCGCTCTCGTTACAGATGAATACGGTGGAACAGCCGGAATTGTAACGATGGAAGATATCTTAGAAACACTTCTAGGTTTAGAAATCATGGATGAATTAGATAATATCGAAGACATGCAATTATTTGCACGCAAAGTCAAGAGCAATAAACTCAAAGCAATTGACTAAGCGAATCGAAATCAATTAAATCAAATTCTATTTGGTATTAAATTTTCTGCCAATCAAACCTGACTTTTTTTATTATTCTTGACTAACCAAATCAGTTTTAAAAAGTGGTCAAATCATAGTTTAAAGACTATGATGCGAAAAGCAAAGTGTAAAATGAAAACTACAATTAAATTCATATTGCTTATAACTTTATTATTTAGCTGTAGCAAAGTTCAAAGATTTGAAAAAGACAACTTGCAAGAGATATCACCAAGATCGAAATCTATTGCATTAGAAAGACGAACTACACTTTCTTTTATTAGGGAGAATTTAGCTCTACAAAAGAAGAAAGGTTTGGCCGATATTTTTAGGGAACAGAGAATCATAAGATTCTCAAGGGAAAATTATAGCGGCAACAAAGGGATTCACTTACTAATAGATCAAGAGTCTAGAAGAAAGGGGATCGATCCTGATTTAATCCGTGCAATTGTCAGAGTGGAGTCGAATTTCAAAGTTCATGCTAAGTCAAAAGCGGGAGCGCTTGGCTTAATGCAATTGATGCCATCTACTGCGCAAGCGTTACAGGTTAAGAATGTATACAATGCTCGCGAGAATATTCAGGGAGGAGTTCGTTTTTTTTCTTATTTGCTGAAAGAGTTTGATGATACGAACTTAGCAATTGCTGCATACAATGCGGGGCCTGAAGCTGTCAAGAGATACAATGGAGTTCCTCCTTTTTCGGAAACTCAGAAGTATCTTTTGAAAGTTAAAAATTTTTATGCGAAATACAGAAGAATGTAAGGTTTTTAAACACTACTTACAGCGTGCCTGAAAATCGGCTTATTCTTATAGTAAGAGTAAGCTGCAAGAGCCTGTGGTTCATTTTCAGACAGGCTCTTATAAATTAATGTGATGGGAAAGAATACAATGAATATAGATAACGCTACCATGAAAAAAATTTCATCTATCAAAAAAATGGATGATTGGATCACTTTTATCATTAAATCTTCAGCCTCTCCACAAAAGAAAGGTTATTTAACCAAACTTTGGCTGGAAAAAAATGGTTTCACCAAAAATGATTTAGATCAAGCAAAAAAATATAACAAGCTTTGGAAGTTAAGAGCTAGTAAAAACACTCTGATGAGAAGAAGAAGATTAGAAATTGAAAAGAATCTTAAAAAAGCTGGTAAGCCGTGGACGGAGCAAGAGTTACAAAAGTTAAAAGAAAATATTGATAAGCCAGAAGCAGACCTAATAAAAATGTTCAAGAGGTCACTCCAATCTATTAACTCAAAAAAGAGAGTGATTCGCAT
>JBCCIA010000060.1:0-18573 GCA_039028475.1 Spirochaetota bacterium
AAAAAGTCATCAAAATCCTTCTATGGGCTGACGAAATCCTTCCAGGGGTTGATAAATGAAAGATTATCTGTATTTCTCTATAAGAAATACTAAGGTATCTCTAGGTAGATGTTCTGTATATTTGAAAAGTCACTTACTTGGTTTTTTAAGTATGAAGAAATATGATCTACTGAGAGTGAGTCTTATTATATTTTAAACTAAATAGTTGGAGTATCAACATGAGTACTATGTATCCAGCCAGTGAATCTAAGCGAGAAAAACACTTCTACGACCTGGATGTAGATCAACTTTTTGTAGCCCAAGAATCTGTTGAATCAAACGCGCGTTCTTACCCTCGCAGAATTCCCCTAACCATTACCCATGCAGAAGGATCGTATATATATGACTCGAAAGGAAGAAAGTTTATCGATTGCCTTGCTTGTGCGGGTGCTCTTCCTTTGGGACACAACCATCCTGAAGTGGCAGAGGCTGCGATAGAATACCTACAACAGAAAGGCCCTCTACAAGCTCTTGACTTGACAACTCCTGCTAAGAATGCATTTATCGATCGCCTATACGAAACACTACCAGAAGGTTGGCGAGAAAACTACCGCATCCAATTTTGTGGTCCGGGTGGGTCCGATGCCGTAGAAGCAGCAACCAAATTGGTAAAATACGCGACAGGACGGGAGAATGTCTTATCTTTTCACGGAGCATACCACGGAATGTCCCAGTACAGTTTAGGACTCACCGGAAACCTTAAGGCCCGCAATGGAATACCGGCACAGGCCAATGGTGTGCATTTCTTACCCTATCCTTATGTATATCGTTCCAGTTTTGGCAAAACCGAAGAGGAAGTATCGAAAAGAAATTTTCACTACATACGTAATCTGTTACACGACCCAGAAAGTGGAGTTTCACGACCTGCTGGTATCATCATGGAGGCGATCCAGGGGGAAGGAGGAGTTATACCAGCTCCTAAGGCTTGGCTACGTGACATGCGTGAACTGACTCGTTCCTTGGATATTCCTATGATTATCGATGAAGTGCAGACTGGTCTAGGGCGTACTGGACAGAACTTTGCCTTCGAATATGCAGATATTGAACCCGATGTGTTAGTTTTATCCAAAGCCTTGGGGGGAGGTTTTCCTATGTCCGTAGTACTCTACCACAGCTCTTTAGACAAATGGCACCCAGGCTCACACGCTGGTACTTTCCGCGGCAACCAAATCGCAATGATCAGCGGTGCAAAGACTATGCAAATACTAGAACGAGATAGTTTGCCAACATCTGCTGCTATGAATGGAGAGCACTTCAAAGCAATGCTAGAATCTTTACAAAGTCGCTTTACTTGTATCGGTGATGTGCGTGGTAGAGGCTTGATGCTAGGCTTAGAAATAGTTTTTCCCGATGGGGAACTTGATATCAATGAGCACCCGAAAGCAGCACCGCAGATTGCTTCCTCCGTACAATTTGAAGCCTTGCGACGTGGCTTGATTCTAGAGCCAGGTGGACGTCATTCTAGTGTGTTACGATTTTTGCCACCTCTAAACACTCCACGTGAAGTTTTAGAAGAAGCTGTAGCAATTTTGGAAGATAGTTTTATAGCAGCTCTTCCCAACATAAAGTAAGGTACAAACGAAAGATGACGAAAAATGTATTTCTAAAACAGAATAGCGATATAGATTCTTTGCGAGAAAAGTTAGCTCTGGTACTAAACACATACAAAGAACGAGGAGGTTTCTCTCGTTCTAATGCAAGCCCAGAAGACTTGTCACAAATGTTGCAGGAAATGCCGTTGTTTCCAGAGAAAGGCATTGATTTTGCCGAGCAAGGAAAAATATTAGAAACGACTATCGAGCATGCAATACACGTAAATCATCCCCATACGGTAGCACATTTGCATTGCCCACCACTGCAAGATGCGATTGCCGGAGATTTACTCGCCTCTATCTTGAACTTGTCGATGGACTCTTGGGATCAATCTGGAGTAGCAACCATTTTAGAGCAGCACGTTCTGGCAGAATTGTGTAGTGCTGTGTATGGACAAGAACAGAAGGCTAGTGCGGGAATTTTTACCGATGGTGGAACCCGTTCTAATCTTATGGGTGTACTGTTTGCACGCGAAGTATGGATGCAGCAAGAAACAGGGCAGAGTGCTTTCCAAAAAGGTTTTTCCACTAGCAATCAAAATGCACCGGTGATCCTCTGTTCGGAAAATGCACATTTCAGTGCTGAACAGGCAGCGGCATTGCTCGGTTTAGGCCGCGAAGCCGTATTTACAGTGCCTGTGGATGAACGGGGTAGTCTGATCATTGCCAAATTGCATGAGACCTATGCTGAGTTGCAAAAGCAGAGCCGTAAGGTTCTTTGCGTATTTGCTACGGCTGGAACGACCGACAGGGGCTGTATTGACCCTCTTGGGCAAATAGCTGATTTTTGCCAGGAGCAGGGCATTTGGATGCATGTGGATGCTGCTGTGGCTGCTTGTCTCGTATTTACTAAGTGGAAGGACCGTTTAAAAGGTATTGAAAGGGCCGATAGTGTCACGATGGACTTTCATAAGCTCTTTTTCCAGCCGATTGCTTGTGGTGCCTTTCTGTTACGCAATAGAGAAGATTTTCATCGCATTAAAATTAACGCTGAGTATTTGAATCGTGAAGAGGACAATGAGCCAAACCTTGTTGACTTCTCGCTCTCTACAACTCGTCGCTTTGACGTTCTGAAACTATTTTTATCCATGCGAGGTCTGGGTAGAAAAGGCTATGAGTCTTTGTTAGAACGTTTATCAGAACAAGTTACACATGTAAGCAAAGTGATAGAGGATTCAAAACAACTCCACCTTGTTGCCGAACCACAACTGTTTATGGTTCTTTTTGAATTTCGCAATGAAGCGATTTCAGAAAAAGAACAGAGTAAGATCAATGTGGCAATTCGCCGCCATCTTTTGCGTGAAGGAAAAGCTATCGTTGGCCAAACTTCTTTCCAAGGCAGAAATATACTAAAATTCACTTTGATGAATCCCGAAACCAGCGATGAAGAACTATCTCATTTGCTCGTAGAGATAGAAAAAGCTGCGGAGAAAATCAGGAAGGAAACTATGACGGAAACTAAAAACCAATTTGCCTACCAGGCATTTTTAAATTGCTATCTGCGCGAGATAGACAATTGGGAATTGAAACTTGTAAAAGACGACTCGGATTGTCCTGAGAGTTTTAAAAGCAGTTCAGTTCGATCCTATATAGAAATTAATTTGCAAAACATGCAAAAACAGATCGTAGTTGGAATTAAATATTGGAGCTTAACTCGTCGGCACCAATTTATCTTTCCTGTTTATAGAAAAGATAAACAACAGTGGCTTGCTTTGACTATGGAAGATATGGCTCGTTTGGGGCTACAAGAGATGGCTGAAGAGAAACATGCGACTAAGTCTGCTGAACCGGATGTCCTTCTTGCTAAGCTAAAGAATAGCAGTGAAAATATAGAACGATTTATCAATGAACGCTTGTCAGAGATTCCTCATTTGAACCGAGCTGGCAGCCTTTCTTTTATTGAAACTGAGCAGGCCTTGCTGATTGGACACCAGATGCACCCTAGTGGGAAGTGCCGCGAGGGATTGGCAGGGGATGAGCTAGCTAAGTATTCTCCCGAGCTAAAAGGGGAATTCTCCTTACGCTATTTTCGACTCGACCCCAGCATTGCCCACCATGACTCTGCTGTATATAAAAGTGCTCCCGATCTCATTCATGAAATGCTAGAGAAGGACCCTTTGATCTCACCTGCCTTTCGCGAGAAACTTACAGAAAAACCAGGTGCTGTGATACTTCCTGTTCACCCTTGGCAGGCAAACTTTGCCTTGAATCTACCTGAAGTGAAAGAACTCATTTCCAAGGGCTTGCTAGAAGACCTGGGAGAAGCTGGTTCACCCTTTACACCGACTACCTCTATCCGCACGGTATACCGAGATGGATTTGACTTTATGTTCAAATTTTCCCTCAATATTAAAATTACCAACTCCGTAAGGGTAAATAAGCATTGGGAACTCGATCGCTCCTTAGAGATGGCTCGTTTGATGCAGACCGACTATGGTAAGACAATCCAAGGTGATGTACCAAACTTTCATTTTATCCAGGACCCAGCTTACCTATCTGTCAAGTATGAGGGAAAAGTCATTGAAAGCCTTTCCTGTCTATTCCGAGAAGCGGAATCTGTAGGGAATGGCAGAGATATCACTTCTATAACATCACTTGTACAAGACAATCCTGCTGGTGGGAAAAATCGTCTCTACAACATTATCGCAGCTATTGCCGAACGCGAAGGGCGCGAGTTAGGAGAAACGGCTTTGGAATGGTACCGTTCCTATTTGCAAGTTTCCATCTATGCCTTACTCAAGCTATATTTTAAATGGGGACTTTGCTTTGAAGCACATGGTCAGAATTCTTTACTAGAACTGAAAGACGGCAAACCTTATCTTTACTTGTACCGCGATAGCCAGGGGTATTTCCACCGTGCTGCTGCACATGATGATTTTTGCAAGGTTATCCCCAAATTGGGAGAAAAGACCGAGTCTGTATTCCCAGAAGATTTGGCGAATGAACGTTTAGTATACTATCTCATTGTCAACCAAGTCTTTTCAGTTATCAATGCTTTTGGAACCCAAGGACTTGCAGATGAAAAGATTCTTATGCAAGAGTTTCGTGAAACTCTTGATAGGGTAGCACAGGATGGCGCGAGGTATCCAACCACTATGGTGGAGCAATTAAAGTCTCTAAGCCGTTTACCTTGTAAAGGCAATCTATTAACACAGCTATTCAATATGGATGAATTGGTGGGGGATATAGCAACGCAATCTGTCTATGTAACGCTTCCCAATGTAATCAAGGAACCGGTATGAGTTTAGTAGGTGTGAATTTGCAATGCAAACGTCATTTTCCCCAAGCAGGAACAACCATTGCTTTGGAAAATGTACAAGTGGATAGAGATAATGAACTGATCTATGCTTGGTTGCAGAAAGACTTTGTACGCGAATACTGGGAGATGGGAGACAATAGCTTACAAGCTGTACAAACCTATTTACAAGAAAAGCTAAATTCTAACTTTTTGCATCCAATACTGATATACATTGATGGAGAGCCTGCTGGATATACAGAGCTATATGATTTCAACCAGGATCCACTGGCAGACTTTTTTCCAGGGGAAATAGGGGATAGAGGTTGGCATATTTTCCTAGGCGAAGAGCGTTTCATCGGTAGTGGCAAGGCAATCTTTGTCGGCCATACGATTTTAGAGAGTCTATTTGCTGACAAAACGTGTTTGCGAGTATTGTGCGAGCCAGATTGTCGCAATTTGCGTATGATAAAATTTGTAAAAAAACTTTCTCATACACCACTGCAAGAAGTTGTATTGCCAGATAAAACAGCATTATTTTTAGAATGTCGTCGTGAAACTTACTTTCAGGAGTATTCCAATGAACAATAATATACCCCATTATGATTTAGTTGGTGTAGGAGTTGGGCCTTTTAACCTAAGTCTTGCCGCTTTGTTAGAACCACACCGAGCGGGTGGTGAAAACTTAAAAGCCTTGTTTTTAGAAAGGAAACAAAAGTTTGAATGGCATCCAGGAGTGATTTTGCCAGGTACAACTTTGCAAGTTCCTTTTTTAGCAGATCTAACTAGCTTAGTAGATCCAACAAGTCCTTATACCTTCCTCAATTATTTGCACCACCAGGGTCGCCTATATAAGTTTTACTTCTATGAAAACTTCAAGGTCTTTCGTAAGGAATACTCTCACTACTGTCGTTGGGTGGCAGAGCAATTGGAAACGGTAGAATTTAGTAAGGAAGTAAAAAAGATTGAAGCGGTAGGAGATGAATTTTTAGTAACCTATTTAGATACCTCTCGTGGGGAACACGAAACCGTAAGAGCCAGCAATCTTGTTCTTGGTTACGGTACCCAACCTTATGTGCCCGAAGTAGCGCGTGAGTTTTTAGGAGACAATGTATTTCATACCTCTGCATTTCGCCCTTTCAAACATCGCTTTTTACAAGCAAAAGATATTACTATTGTCGGCAGTGGACAAAGTGCAGCGGAATGTTTCCAGCATGTTTTGAATGAGCGAGGCCACGAAAAGTATCGTATGAACTGGTTTACTCGCGGGGAAGGCTTCTTACCTATGGAGTATTCTAAATTAGGCCTAGAACATTTTTCTCCTGAATACATCAATTATTTTTATGATTTACCCGAAAAAGTACGAGATCGCATTCGTAGCGGACAAGACCTTTGGTACAAGGGAATTTCGGGAGATACTATAGGGGAAATTTTTGATATTCTTTATGAACTCGATTTAGAGGAAGAAAAGCCTGACATTGGCCTTACAGCAAGAGTTGAGTTGCGGGGAGTAAAACGTTTAGGTACGAATGAGCTAGAACTCACCTTATTCCACCGTGATGAAGAAATCGAGCTTCGTCATAAAACAGATATACTTTTACTAGGAACAGGCTACTACCAGGGACAGCCAAAGTTTTTAGAAAACCTATCAACACTCCTAGAAACTGATTCGAGCAATCGTTTCCAGGTTAGCCGAGACTACAAATTGTTACGTAAAGACAAGCAAGGCGGAACCATCTATGTGCAAAATGGAGAAATTCATAGCCACGGCATTGGTGCTCCAGACCTAGGCCTAGGTGCCTATCGTAGTGCTTCTATAATCAATTCGTTGTTAGGCAAAGACATCTATAAGTTATTCCAAAAAAATGTATTCCAAAGTTTTGGTACAGAGGCATTGCGAAAAATGTCCTATCAGGAAGTCCGATGAAACAAGAAACTAGACAAAATCATATCCAAGAATTGCTACCACAAGCAAAAATTTGGCAGAAAGTAAACCGTGAATTGTGCGCAAAAATTTTCTCAGAATTTATGTATGAGGAAATTATCCACCCTTTACAAAAAGGTGAAACAGAAACAGGCTTACAAATTTTTGAACTAACCTTGGGAGAGGGTGTATGCTATCGTTTTTCTGCTAAGAAGCGTTTGTATTTCAACTTTTATAGAGTACTTCCAGAGAGCATTGAAAGAACAGATGCTGCTGCGCTAAAAGTAAGTACCCTTATACTAGAGCTACACAACTTCTTTCAATTAAAGCCTGAAATTACTGCAATGGCCCTAAGAGAACTGTCTGGTACGATATCTGCAGATGCTTGGATGGCTGCGAACGAGAATCGTATCGCAGCCAAAGATTGGCCCAATACTCCTGATTATCTTTTAGAAGGTGAGTTGAACGCTCATCCTTGGATTGTAGCCAATAAATCCAGATTAGGCTTTTCTGCTTCCGAGTACCTGAAGTATGCCCCTGAGCAAAAACAACCATTTCGCTTGCGTTGGCTTGCTTTAAAAAAAGAACGCTCTAATAAGGCATGGGTATTAGAAAAAGACAAACGATTGTTAGAGTCTGGAGAGTTGACAGCAGAAATGCAGAAAAATTTCCAAGAGCAACTAGCTGCAATGGAAAAATCTCCACAGGATTACGACTTTTTGCCAGTGCACCCCTGGCAGTTTGAAAATCGGATCTTGACACTTTTTGCAACAGATTTTGCCGAGGCGAACCTGGTCGATATGGGAGAAGGGGATGACCTATACTTGCCACAACAATCGATACGTACTCTCAATAATATCAGTCGCAAGAATCGTCCATATGTCAAGTTGCCTGTGAGTATCTTAAACACTTCTGTTTACCGCGGATTACCTGCAGAAAGAACAAAAAATGCACCTAAACTATCACACTGGTTAGCTTCTATTGCTAAAAAGGACGTCTATTTGCGTGATGTTACCCGCGTAGTGCTTCTCAGTGAATCTGCCTCTATAACAGTAGAACACCCCGAATACAGTTCTATGAAGGATGTACCTTACCAATACAACGAATATTTAGGTGTAATTTATAGAGAAAATTGTTCGGAGTATCTAGATCCCGGAGAGCGCGCACTTCCACTGGCAGCACTTTTCCATAGAGATACAGCTGGGGATTCTGTTTTACAGGTACTGGTAGCAGAGTCCGGTTTGTCTGCACAAGCATGGACAGAAAAATTTATGGATGCCGTTTTACATCCTCTGCTACATTTTCTCTATAAATATGGCTTTGTATTTTCTCCACACGGACAAAATGCACTCATCGCTCTGCAAGACAATGTTCCTACTAGACTCTTTGTAAAAGACTTTGTTGATGATGCAAACCTTTGTATAGATCCTTTGCCAGAGCATGAAGACTTACCGGAAGAGTTGTATGATTTGCTTGACTCCCTAGAAGCACAGGTGCTCATCCAATGGATCCAGAGTGGTCTGTTTGTTTGTGTGTTTCGCTATATTACAGAGATCTTAGAAGATGATGCATTGTTAAGTGAAAAAGAGTTTTGGGCAATTGTAGTAAAAAGTATCCAAGGATACCAGGATCAGTTTCCAGATCTTACCGATCGCTTCGAGCATTTTGATTTATTTAAGCCTGCCTTTCCTAAACTTTGTTTGAATAGCACTCGTCTATTAGATATTGGTTATGAAGATAGTGCTGAAAGACCTGTAGCGTCTGTTACTGGATTGGTAGACAATCCATTGTACCTTGCTAAAAAACAACAAGAGGTGTTAGTATGAGTGTAACGTTAAAAAAATTTGAGGGATGTTTGTATGAAAACTCTCTTTACGAAGAAGAGTATAAGGTGGCAGGAAAAACTGTGTGGATGCGTCCTCTATCTCTCGAAAACGACTTAGATAAAATCCATCGATGGATGAACGAACCACATGTGGAAGAATTCTGGAACATGGCTTGGCCTAAAGAAAAAATTCACGAATACCTAAAAAAATCAGAAGAAAAACCTGGCTTTGATACCTATATAGCTTATATGAACAATGAAGCCGTAGGTATGATAGAAGTATACGATCCTACCCAAGATAGAATTAAAGACTATTACGAAGTACAATCTGGAGATGCAGGCCTACACATTCTGATTGGTGAAGAGAAGTTTCTCAAACGCTTTATTCTTCGTCTTACACTTTTTGTTATGCGATTTGTACTATTGTTAGATGGTACCAAACGTATTGTGGGAGAACCCGATGACCGCAACAAAGCTGTTTTAGGGCTGATGAAATATGTAGGATTTCGTTTTATCAAAAAAATAGAACTCCCTGAGAAGCGAGCTGAGCTTCTGGTATTGGACAAAGAGGAATTTGCAAAGATCCATGGGTGAAAGTGTTCTACAGGTGAAAGACTTGCATAAGTCTTTTTCCTCTCACCAAGTTCTACGTGGAGTAAACCTTAACCTACAAGCCGGAAGTATCACCGGTTTGTTGGCTAAGAACGGTGCTGGTAAGAGTACTTTGATTTCTTTGATCTGTGGGCTTTTACCAGCTGATAGTGGAGAAATTTCTTTTTCTTTAGAGGGAAAGGAAAACCTATTTCGCAGGTACATTGGTGTAGCTCCGCAGGATACTGGGGTTTATCCTGGTTTGACTTTGCGAGAAAATTTACAGTTTGCCGGTCGCATCTATGGTCTCTCTGGAAAACAGTTAGACGAAGCAACGGAAAGAACGGCAGAACTTTTTGGCATCCAAGAATATTACCACACGCCCGCGAGAAACCTTTCGGGAGGTTGGAAACGTCGTTTGCATACTGCTATGGCGGTTTTACACAAGCCGCGTCTGCTGTTGTTAGACGAACCAACCGTTGGTTCTGATCCTTTAGCGAGAAAATTTATTCTCAATGCAGTCAAAACTCTTGCTGCAGAGGGAACAGCGATTCTCTATACTGGGCATTATTTTCCTGAATTCGAGGAATTGAATGCAGGCATTGCAATTTTACACAATGGACGCATTGTAGCAGAAAACGAGTTGGATATATTACTACAAAAATACGGTACCCCAGGCATTCGTGTGCATTTTTCAGCAACGGGTGCTATTGGCAAAGAGCACATACAACAATTGTTTCCACTGGAACGAGCTGACTTGTGGAAATTTGCAGATAATGTCTTAACCATCTATACCGGCGAACCGGAAAGTTTCTTTGCGGATATTACCATGCTCTACCAAGGAAAGAACTCTGCCATTCGTAAATGGGAAGTCCTAAGGGCTGATCTAGAGTCCGTATACTTTTTGTTGACAGATGCACCCATAGAGGAGGAGAAACGTGAACTTTTGGCTAATCTTCCTAAATGAATTACGCATTGCTCGGCGTGATCCAGGAGTTTTTGCAATTTTATTTGCGATGCCATTTGTCGCACTCTATCTTCTGAGTCCGGCGATGCGTCCAGCTCTCATCCAAGAGGGGTTTGCAAATGCTACAGGCGCGGAACAAGCTATGCCAGGTATGTCTGTTCTGTTTGGTAATTTTGCTATGGCTTTTTTAGCTTTTTCTATATTTCGCGAGCATACTTGGAATACCTGGGAGCGTTTGCGTTTATCACCGCTTTCTAAGCTCTCGATATTTTTAGGTAAGGCTTTACTACCTTTTACTCTGCTGATTTGCCAACAACTGCTCCTACTACTGGCAGCTAGGCTTATTTTTGGGGTAGAAATGCAGGGTAGTATCATAGCCTTTCTGGCGATTTCTATGGCTTTTGCTTTCTTTACCATGTCTTTGGGGTTTTTATTTACCGCTTTGTTAAACTCCATGCAAGAAATTAACGCTTTTATCAATGTGGGTGCTCTTTTATTTGCAGGAATTGGTGGAGCCTTTGCACCACTGAAAACGTTACCCTATTGGATCCAAAAAATTGCTTTCCTTTCTCCTAATTATTGGGCAATCCAAGGTTTGAAGGATGTAATTTTAAAAGGTACCCCTCTAAGTGGGCTTTTTATGCCATTGGCAATTCTAACATTGGTAGGGTTGTGCTGCCTAAGCCTCGCTTTTTATAAGTTCAATTCATCGTCGCGGAAGGAAACTTGGGCTTGAAAAAGTCACTAACTTATTTTGTAAATTATTATAAAAATTTATTGTGAGGTAGCTCCTCATACAAAATGAAAATGGAGAAGAAACTATGGAAATTTTTAAAACTAACTTTATGTTAGAATACAGGCCACAGATTTTTAGCGTATTTGCACTGATGATTGTGGCTGAATTGTACTGGAACTGGAAGCGGAAAAAAAATGTGTATAATGTGAAAGAGACTGCTGGAAACTTTTTTATGTATGGAACTCTTTTAGCTAGTAAAATTGTGTTGGGAATTTACCAAATTTTTATCCTTACTCTTACCTACAAATGGAGATTGTTTACTTTTGAATCGAATCTAACAAATTTTCTCATTGTTTTTGTACTAGCTGAATTTACCTATTATTGGCAGCATCGCCTAATGCATGAAAGCAAACCATTCTGGTCTATACATCTCGTACACCATTCCAGTCCATGGATGAATTTTACCACTAGCCTGCGTTTGCCTTGGTTGGATCCGATTGTCCAGCCATTATTTCATTTACCGATGATCTTTATCGGTTTCCATCCGTTTCTAGTTGGTTCAGCAGTTTTATTAAACCTTTTCTACCAATACTGGTTGCATACAGAGATGATTCCTAAATTGGGTTTTCTAGAAGGCTGGCTCAATACTCCTTCTGCACATCGCGTACACCATGCTTCCAATGATATCTATTTGGACAAGAATTACGGTGGCATGACAATGATTTTTGATCGTATGTTTGGTACATATATGCCAGAAACCGAGGAGGTACGCTACGGTGTTACAACTGGTTTTCAAGGGCATAACCCCTTTGTCATACAATCAAAAGGAATATGGGATTTGATTCGTGGTAAGTTTTCTGCACGAGGCTAGGTTGCCTTTGCATAAAAATACTATATGAAAGGAAATTATACAATAAGAGGGATTATATGAACGAACGTAAGCATTATTTGGATTGGTTGAAAGCGGTTGCTATTTGGGTATTGGTGATTGCACATATTTTTCGCATTATGGATTACCCTTCTTTTTATGTAAAGCATGGACAACATCTTTGGGCAGATTTATCATTGAGGTTTCTCGACTTATGGTTTATGCCTCTTTTTTTTGTTATCGGGGGAATGGCAGCCTACCATTCAATAGAAAAACGTGGCTTGCAAAAATTTAAAAAAGATCGTGCACGACGTTTGCTATTGCCTTTTGTTGTCTCTTTATTTACAATTTTGCCTATCACAGGTTATTTCGCCTATCTTGCTCATTATCCAGCGAGCGAACTGAATTTTTTTGCATACTACCCTAAGTTCTTCCAATTTAATGTAAAACAGTTACAAGGATTTACAGGAAATTTTACACCTGGGCACCTTTGGTATTTGGTATTTGTGTATTTATTTTCGGTTTGGAGTGGGCCTATTTTTCATAGAATAGAGGATAAAGGAATGCCTTTGAAAAGTCGACAATTCCCACTACTATTTGCAATAGGATGTTTGACTTTTTCAAAGCTGACAGCCTTACCATATCCAAACCCTCTGTACTTTTGGGCCTATTTTTGTTTGGGCTATGCGATTAGTTCACAAAAGTTTGAATTTGCAATTTTCTCTTCTTTACAGAAACGCCCATTACTCGTCCTTGCAGTAACGATTGCAATGACAGTTTGGATGTCAGTACTACGCGTGGTATATTTACCACAGCATGGACCGGTTTGGTTGTACTTTGCAATGCAGCCGGTGTATTGTACTACAGCTCTCCTTTGGGTATTGATTCTGTTGTATTATGCACAAAAATATTTTAATACTACTAACTCTGTTCTGCAATATCTGAATAATATGGCAATCTATGTTTATATCGTGCATATGCCTTTTGTAGTTTTCTATGGCTACCTGTTTTCGAATAAAATGACAGCACCTGTTGCTTTCTTTGCTAATTTATTTTGCAGTTATATAAGCCTGTTTGTATTATATGAGCTTGTTGTCCGCCATATCCCTCCCTTACGTGCATTGTTTGGAATTACCGATTTATCTGTTACATCTATTTTTCCTTTGGGTGTACCTAGAAGTGGAGAACGTACAAGTATTTGATCTAATAGCAATCTGGCTAGCCTAGCTAGTCAGATAATGACTTGACTGTTAAGAGTTCTATATTTTACTTGATATTGATTCTCAATATTAGGTCGTTTTATGACAATTACAGTGATAGGTAGAGGTGCAGAAGCTAATGTTGTATGGGATGCAATACCGGGAATGGGGGCTTTAAAACGCAAAGTAGAGGTTCCTAGGGAGCTTGGAACAGGTTCTGTAGAACAAATTCAGTTTCGTGAACAATTCACTCTCTTTATAAGTGAGGTAGAATTTTCTCAAGATATACAGTTAGAAACAGTTTTAGAAGAGAATACACTAGAAGTTCTTTTCTGTCTGGCAGGTGAGAAACAGCTTAATTTGCAAGAGGAAACCATATCTTTGCAAGCAAATGAAGGTGGTCTTTTTTATAACCACTGTGGTTCTACTGTAAAACAACAATTTTTTGCCGGAAATCGAGTCCATATGGTTGGGGTATTTCTCAGTCCAGAATTTTTACAGCACTATCGAACGGAATTTGCTGAATCACTATTCTCGGACAAAGATATAGAAAGAAAATGTGCAATTTCTCTGCAATCCTATGCAAACCAACCACGTATTTCTTTGCTTTTGCAAGATATAGTTCAATTTTCACAGAAATCCCCGTTTCGCTATATTTATCTAGAAGCAAAAGCCTTAGAACTTGTCTCGCTACAATTAGATGCTCTGCTAACAGCAGATCAATCTGCTTCTGAGATCCCAGATGTAGAAGTTCATAAATTAAACAAAGCTCGGAAAATCTTACAAGAGGAGTACTTAGAACCTCCTTCTATCCTAGAACTCTCGCGACGGGTATTTCTCAACGAGTTTAAACTAAAGTCAGGTTTTAAACATTTGTTTGGCACAAGTGTCTATTCTTACCTACGTGATTACCGAATGGAAGTGGCACGTAGTCTGTTAGATGAAGGCAAACAAAAAGTCTTAGAGGTAGCGTGTGCTGTAGGGTATAGCAATCCTAGCCATTTTGCTGTCGCCTTTCGCAAACGATACGGCATCAATCCTGGAGAATTGTTAAAATCAGAGGATTTATCCAAAAAAAAGTAGATCAATGAGAGCAAGATAATCCAAGTGTAATAGACGTACAACATACAGGATTAAAATGAGAAGTAACGATTTTTTTAATGTCCCACTTGAAAACTTCAGTTGTTCAAAAGGACAGGTAGATTTACCAATCCAATATTTTGATACTAGCCTATTTATGGGGCTTTATCTAGTTGCCAGTGATGCTGTCAAAGATACTTTATTGTCTCAAGCAATGAAACCAGTAATCCTACCTGGGGGTAAAACTTTAGTGGGAATCATTGCCTTTGAATACCGCGATACATCTATTGGTAGTTATAACGAAGTAGGACTTGCTGCACTATGCGTCCCTAAACATGTAGAAAATCCTCTCTTTTCTCTTGCTGACATTTTCAAGCCTTCAAACTCTAGGGACTTAGGATTTTTCATTATCGATCTACCTGTAACTACAGAAATTGCCTTAGCTGCGGGCAAAGAGTATTGGAATTACCCAAAGTTTGTTGCCCAGATCCCATTAGAGTATAGAGCGGATTACGTCAATTTTTCTGTCAGAGACCCAAATGGTAGCCAGAACATAATGAGCATGAAAGGGGATTTCCAATTAGGAGTATCTTTACCTGTATTTGATTTGCTAACCTATACAAACCACACTTCAGGTCCCTCCATTTCTGACGGTAGCGGTAGCACCCAATTGAAGACCCTAATTCGTACAAAAGGAGACTTAAGATATTACATGTACCATGATGTTACTTTAGAAATTGGCAATTCTACTCATGCAATGGCAAAGAATTTGAGAAAGCTAGACTTGGATGGAAAAAGGCCGTTTGTCTTGGCGGAAAGCCATGATTTTCTCTCACTTTTACACAAAGGCGTTCCAGTATAAAACCTGCACGAAAAGATTTTATGACAATAAATAACCAAATAAAAACAACTCGAAATATGTATGTACTCGCCGTTCCTGATTTGCAGGCTTCCGCAAATTATTATGAAGAAAAATTAGGCTTTTCCATCCATGAAATAGGCGATGATGGCTGGAGGATGTATAAACTAGATACATGCTGTATCATGGCAGGCCATTGCCCAGACGCCTTGCCAGTAAAAGACCTTGGAGACCATAGTTACTTTGCCTACATCGTTTTGAATGATATAGACGCCTACTATGAAAAATTGCGAGCTGCACAGGTAGAACTTATTAAAGAGATAGCAACAGAGCCTTGGCAAATGCGCGAGTTTGGTATCCGTACCTTGGATGGACATCGAATTATGTTTGGTATGGATGTTTGACGACTTATTTTTGTTAGATAACAATTACGAACTTAGTGAATTTTCCTTTTTGGGAGCTTATTTCAATTTTTCCTCCACAACTCTCAATTTCACTTTTTACAATATCCATACCTACACCACGGCCTGATGTAGCAGAAACTTCTTTTGCAGTACTGAAACCAGGGTAAAAAATGATTTGGAATGTTTCCTTTTCTGTGAGCTGGTTTGCTCTTTCCAGGCTCATAACTTTTTTCTCTACTGCTTTTTGTTTTAGTTTTTCAGTATCTAACCCACTACCATCATCTTCGCATACGGCCATGATCTTTCCATTTTCTTCTTGCAGCACTATACTAACCTTACCAATTTCTGGTTTTCCCAATTCAATTCTTTTAGTAGTTGTTTCAAGTCCATGACCTATGGAATTTCTAACAATTTGCAATAGCGAGTTTTTAAACATTTTGAGAATATCCTCTGTTAAAGGACTTTTTAACTCACTATTGAATGAAAAATCTAACTTTTTATCCTGTTCTTTGCTTTCTTTTTTCGCAATGTTTCTTAGATGATATTCTAAAGAGGAAATAGGAGAAGAAGTTTTATGATGAAGGGCAGTTTTCATACCAAGAATTTTATGAAACAACTTATCTCCATCTTTTAGTTCATATTCTACTGCATTAATACTTGTTTGAACCAGTTCATAGAGTTTTGTATCTATACTTTCCACGTTATTTCGTACCTTATCCAATTCATCTTCTAATTTATGACAAACTTTTCCAATTCCATCTAAATTGAGAGCTCTCGCATTTCCTTTAAGAGTGTGAACAGCACGATAGGCTTCTTCAATATTGTTTATAGACTTGAGTTTTTCTGTTCCACCGCTTAAATTTTCTTTTATAACAGAGATCGCTTCTCCACCTTCCTCTAAAAATTCTATAAATACAGAAGTCTCCAGATTTAATATCTGGTATAGTTTTTCAATTTTACTTGCTTGTTCTTGTGCTTTCGCTTTTAACTGTTTTTGAATGGTATATTCTTTGGTCTTATCATCAACCACTACCATAATTTTATCAACTTTTTTAATAGTAGATGCATCTTCTGTAAAAATTTTAGAAAAGCGCAACGATAATTGTTTTGTATTGCTATCGTCAAATTTTAGTTCAAACTCTTTTATGGGATTGAGAAAATCTAGCATTTTTTTTGACATAAATTTGTTTGTGAAGAGTTGCGTCAAATAAACACCAAGTCTTTTTTGGATTGCCTCTGGAAAGAGCTGAATGAATGGTTTTCTTGCAATATCGGTTTGTTCAAAAATCTCTTGTACTTTTCTCGAATATTCAGAATTAATTACAAAGTTTTTGTCAATCGTCAATAGACCTTGCTCTACATGATCAAAAATTTCTGATATCTCCTTGGTTCGCATTTTTAACTGTGATGTTCTTTCCTCTACTTTGCGCTCCAGATTATTATAGAGTTTTGCGTTTTCTATAGAAATAGCAGCTTGGGTGGCAAGAGTTTTTAGTATTTGGATTCTTTCATCGGTAAAAACTCCACTAGTTAAATTATTCTCCAGATAAATGATAGAAGTTAATGTCCCTTTATTGAGCATAGGAGTACACAGAATGGAATGAGTTTTATTGGATTTAAAATAGGTTTCATTGTGAAATTGTTCATTTTGGCTAGCATCATGAATCACTAAATTTTTTTTAGTTCTTGTAACATATTGGATTACGGAAATAGGGATTTTTTCTCCATACTCATTCATATTTACAACATTTTCTTTAAAGACAGAGATACTAGCGATACTTCCATCCGCTTCAATTTGATAGTTCCCTTTTTCTATATGAATTAAGACAACCCTTTGCGCTCCTGCATTTTCAATGAGAATTTGGATTAATTGATTTAACAATTTTTCAATTTCGATTTCACTAGAAATTATTTGTGAGGCTTTGACAATTGAACCAAGGTCTATAGACTCAGAGTAAGAACTGGTACCTATTACTGTAGAATCATCATATGTGGTGGAAGATATCGTTTGTTCTAAAAATTTATGATGGGTTATCTTTTT
Organism: Spirochaetota bacterium; assembly: GCA_039028475.1. Lineage (GTDB taxonomy): Bacteria > Spirochaetota > Leptospiria > Leptospirales > Leptospiraceae > JBCCIA01. The sequence goes on from JBCCIA010000060.1 coordinate 17,361, forward strand.
TTTGGAGGATACATTAAAAGTTTGAATTATACTTGGATATTTATTTGCAAGGTCTTTTGCTTTATTTACCCCTCCCCAAGTTTGGTACAATTTATAAGCCATGTTTAGGTATGCTGACGCAATTGTTTGTCTATTTTCTGATAGGTAAAATTGCCCAGCGAGTTCACTAGCAAGAGCTTCTTCTTGTATAAATAAGTTTTCTTTGGCAAGCTGGATGGACTTATCATAAAATTCCATAGCTTGGTATTTTTTTCCCAACAGCTTAGCCTTTTCTGCTTTAATCAGATATTTTAGATGTTCTCTATTAAAGGGAGCATATTTAGACCAAATTTTTATATTTTTTAAATTTTCATTTGCTTTCTCTAATAATTCGTTCTTTTTGTTTGGAAATTGCCTTGCAGCATTTAATTGGATAATTGCACAATAGGCTGTATAATTTCCCGATACGTATTTCCCATTACCTGCCGGTTGACAAGAAATTGCTGCCTCTATAAACTTTAAACTTTTTTCATATGTCTGGAAAAATACACCTAAGGTAATTTCGGCAGCAAAATAATAGTACAAACCGGTGTAATTTTTAGTTTCTAAAATATAGTCAACATCTTTTTCTTTATCAAAACGTTCTCCTATCAATTCTGTTGGTTCTGTTACAGATACATCTTTAAAGTTTGCTACGAGCTGTCCAATTGCCATTTGGATATATTCACTCAATTCTAAATTCAATTGCCGTAGAAGAGCGATTATTTTAGCATATTCTATGGTAAGATCTGCCAATGACTCTCCAGAATAAAAAGCCATAGGATACATATCATTTAAACAGTATCCCATATATTCATTATCACCAACATCTGAACACAATTGGGAAAAGTCACGAAATTTGGGCCATATTTCTCTGATTGGTTCCAGCCAGTGAGCTGTAAAATTGTAACTTAAATAATAAGTTCTTCCTGCTAGTTCTGAAAAATTATGTTTGTCAATAAGCCTTAAAGCTAACTTTCCGTAATTATAACCCGTTCTGATATCTTTCAAGATAGTTAGATAGATCAAACCCATACAAGCCCATGCTACTGCTGAATCACGATTATAGCCATATTGGATAGAATATTGAGTAGAAACAAATGCTAAAATAGGAAATAAATTAATTTCAGCAATGAAAGCTGAAGCTATAGATGTCAAACAAAGAGAAATAGCAGAGCTGATTTGTTTATCTTCT
>JBCCIA010000061.1:0-18474 GCA_039028475.1 Spirochaetota bacterium
GAAAGATATGGGAAAGAGTATAAAACCGAGTCAGAAAAGCAATATGATAAGGCCTTCGAAAAATATAAAGATAAGTTTTCTAGATCATACCGTACCTGTCTGCGGAGAGGTAAGTTTCGTGTGGATGGTTCTTGTGTAAAACCAAAAGAGAAGTATCAAATGTGTTATGTAAAAGCGAGAGGAGTGATAACACAAAAAGAACGAGAAACTATAGATGACCTTAAGGCGCGTATTAAAGAAGATAAAGTAACCCAATGGGAAGCTTATTTAGGTCTTTTTACTCTGTTTGTTTTGCCGGTAGGGTTTATTGATTATGCAATCCATTATAATTTTCACCCTGAAGTCTTGCCTAAAACGAAACTTGATGCATTCTATGAGCAAAAAACGGATAATATAAATACTTCATTGTCTACCTGCAATAAGCAGGATATTGCTTACCGCAAGCGCCGCAAGTATTCTAAAAAGTTGGGAAGACTGCAAGAACAACTAGCGGAAGCTGAAAAAGACTTATCCGAGGCAGAGAAAGTAGAAAACGCAGAAGAGATTATAAAAAAGTTTAAGCCTGTTTTTGCAGATATGGAAAATGTTTTTGAGCTTTCTTATGTCAAAGGAGTGGTTGTTGGTATACGAAAAAACTATGTAGTCGTCAAGGGATGGGCTTATGGAGTTTCTGACAGTAAATTCATTATTTACAATCCTAAGAAAAAGTTTAAATTATACGATAAGATTACCAATAGTAAATCTCCTTATTACTATTTAGACATCGATGTAGACATAGGTGAGAAATATCCTGTATTTAGCCCACAACTTCCTCGCAGTTACCAGCCACACGAAAAGAATTATAGGAAATATATGAAAGCTAAAGAATACCAATACCGAGTAGATCGAAGAGATGAACTGGTGAAGGAAATCAAAAGCCTTTCTGAATCTTCTAACTCTAACTGAAGTCGTTATTCTGAATTCCTATAATTTTCAATGATGAGTGTTGCATCATAGATGTTGTTTAGTAAAAGAGAGATAATGATGAAGAATAAAACTATAACAAGAATAGGTATATTTTTTCTTGTTTCATTCACAATCCATTGTTCTTCTTATATAGTTTTTCATGGTAGACAGGATAAGAATGGCTATCAAACGGAAGAAGAAAAGCAGTACGAAGAGGTCTTGCAACGATATAGAAAGAAGTTTCCCCGGTCATACTCTGCTTGCCGACGATACGGGGAATTTCGCGTTGATGGAGTTTGTAAACAAGCAAACGAGAAATACCAAACATGCTATTTGGAAAAGCGAGGACTTATCACAGACAGTGAAGAAGATCAAATAATCAAGCTCACACAGAAGATGCGCAAAGATCGAATAACAGAAATCGAAAAGGGTCTTGGCCAGTGGACTCTTTGGCTTTTGCCTGTGGGATTCGATTATATAACTCACTTATTTCATGTCAACGAGCGTCCAGAATTAGAAATTCGCAAGTTTTACCAACAAAAGACGCAGGGTCTTAGTAGTGCCTTGGAAGAATGTTCTCAGTATGAACCAGGAACTGCCTATTGGAAACGAACAAAATATTCTAACAAACTAAGCGAACTCCAGGCGCAATTATTAGGAGCAGAGAACGAGTTGGCTAAGGTCGAGAAAGTAGTGGATGCGAAACAAATTGTAGACAGATTTGATCCTGTATTTAGCAAAATCGAAAATGTATTCAATCTCGCTCATATCGAAGGTGTAGTGACAGGCATTCGCAAAGACTATGTGATTGTCCAAGGGACCGCCTATGAAATGACTGACTATAAAATGGGGGTTGAAGACACAAAACTTATCATTTACAAACCAAAGCGGAAGTTCAAAGTATACGATCGCATCAACAAGAAATCTGCTTACTACTATTTAGACATTGATATAGACATCGGTGAAGAGTATCCCATATTCAGCCCAGAACTGCCGAAAAGTTATAAACCGCATGAAAAGAATTATTGGAAGTATTTGAAAGCTCTGGAATACCAGGATTTAGTCGAACGGAGAGATAAGCTGGTACAGGAAATCAAAAGCCTTTCTGAGTCTTCGATATCGGAGAGAGGCAATAGTGAAAGGTAAAGCTATAACAAATTTGTGTATTTTATTTGTCCTTTTCACTACAATAAAGTGTTCTTCTTATATAGTTTTTCATGATGGACACGATAAGAATAGCTATAAAACGGAAGAAGAAAAGAAATACCAAGAGACCTTGCAGGAATACAACAGGCATTTTACCTATTCCTACACGAGTTGTCGGAAAAAGGGAGAACTTATTATTGATGGTTCTTGTCAAAAAGCAAAAGAAAAATACCAAATATGTTATGTGAGTAAGGGCGGATTGTTTACCAAGAAGGAAGAGCGCAAGCTAATCAAGCTGAAACATGAGATGCGAGACGATTCAACAACCAAACTTGAAAAAAGCCTTGGTAAGTTTACTCTGTTTTTAGTACCAGTAGGATTGGATTATTTGACCCATTTGCTTCACGTCAATCAACGAGCCGAATTGGAAGTGCGAAAGTTTTATCAGCAAAAAACAAAGAGTTTGAGTGGTGCGATAGAGGAATTTTCAAAATATGAGCCAGGTACTGCCTATTGGAAACGGACAAAATATGTTAAGAAATTGAGTAAGCTGCAGAAACAATTACTCGAAGCAGAAAGAGATTTAGCGGAGGTTGAAAAAGTAGAGGATGCCAAAGAGACAATAAAAAAATTTCAGCCTGTTTTTGAAAATATGGAAAATGTTTTTAATATCTATCATATAGATGGTGTGGTTACCGGTATTCGCAAAGACTATGTAATTGCCAAAGGATATGTCTATAAAAGTGGGTTTTATGATACCAAACTCATTATTTATAAACCAAAACGTAACTTCAAGTTATACGATAAGATCAATAAAAAATCTGCTTATTACCATTTGGACATTGATGTGGATCTTGCTGAAAATTACCCTATATTCAGCCCTGAACTTCCGCAAAGTTATCAACCACACGAAAAAAATTACCGCAAGTATCGAAAAGCTCGGAGATACCAGAATCTAGTAAACGATAGAGATAAGTTAGTAAAGGAAATCAAAAGCCTTTCTGAGTCTTCTATATCCAACTGAAGTTGTTTTCATGTATTCCATACTTTTCGATGCAAAATATCGTATCATAAATTTTATATATTACAAAAGAGATAATGATGAAAAGTAAAGCTATGCCAAATTTATGCATTTTATTCGTCCTCGTAACTACAATAAAGTGCTCTTCCATGGTGGTCTATCACTTAAAAAAAAATAGAAAGGATTATAAAAGTGAAAAGGAATACGAAAAGGTTCTAGAACGATATGAAAAAAAGTATCCTGATTCGTCAATTGCCTGTCGGAAAGCTGGTGAGTTTCGTGCTAGTGCCTATTATTGTACAAAACCCGAAGAGAAGTATCAGAAATGTTATGTAGAAAAGGGAGGACTTTTCACGAAACAAGAAAAAAGTAGAATAGAGGAACTTAAAGATGAGATTGAAGCGGATGGAGTAACCAACTGGGAACTTCTCTTAGGTATGCCTACTCTTTGGCTTTTGCCAGTAGGATTTGATTATTTAATTCATTATACCCTTCATCCTGAAATAACATCTGAAGTGAAACTTGCAAAATTTTATCAGGAAAAAACGCAGAGTTTAACTAGCGCCTTAGAGGAATGTTCTCAATATGAACCGGGGACTAGCTATTGGAAGCGTGCAAAGTATTCTAAAAAACTGAGCGAACTTCAGGAACGCTTGACCCAAGCTGAAAAGGATCTTGCAGAGGTTGAAAAAGTAGAAAATGCTAACGAAATATTAGAAAAATTTAAACCTGTGTTTGCAGGTATGGAAAATGTTTTCGAAATTGCTTATATCGAAGGAGTAGTGATTGGTGTACGGAAAGATTATGTAATTGTCAAGGGGAACGCGCATGGTGTTGGAATAAGCGATCGGAAGCTAATCATTTACAAACCCCAAAGAAACTTCAAACTATATGATAAGACTAATATAAAATCTCCTTATTACTTTTTGGATATTGAGATGGAAATAGGTATAGATTATCCTATATTTAGTCCCGAACTTCCCAGAAGTTATAAACCGCATGAAAAAAATTATTGGAAGTATCGAAAAGCTGAGGAATACCAGTATCTAATTGAACGAAGAGATAAGTTGGTAAAAGAAATTAAAAGTCTTTCTGAGTCTTCCGTGTTTAAGTGAGTTTGGTTTGGCAAATGCGAGGTAAGGCTATCACAAATGCACTGGTTTTCTTGTTTCTCTTAGGTGGATTAGTGTGGACGTTCACTAGAATAGAGAAGCATTTAGCATAAAATGGAACAGATGACTATTCCAATTGACAAATTGTTCCGTTTTTTTATGATTCTCCTATGAGAAGTAGAGAGATAGAGCCAATTGTTCAGAAATATGCCAAGCAATACCCCATAGTCACGATCTCAGGTCCAAGACAATCTGGAAAAACAACTCTCAGCAAAATGTTATTTCCTAAGAAAAAGTATGCTAGCTTAGAAAACCCAGATCTACGTGAGTTTGCGCGGACTGATCCAAATGGATTTATCCAAAGGTACAGGGAAGGAGCTATTTTTGATGAAGTGCAGAGATGCCCTGAGTTGGTTTCTTATTTGCAGACAGAAGTCGATACAGATACGACCCCTGGTAGATTTATCCTAACTGGAAGTGGGCAATTCGAACTGATGGAAAATGTAAGCCAGTCTCTTGCCGGTCGCACAGCTATTGTTAGACTGTTGCCTTTTTCCTTATTGGAAGCCTATCCTGAACAGATGCCCTCATTGGATCAAGTATTGTTAACTGGCTTCTATCCTGCAATTTTTGATAGGGAGTTGAACCCGCGCGAGATGTACGGTTTTTATACGGATACATATATAGAAAAAGATGTTCGCAATCTTCTTAATATAAAAGATCTCTCACGCTTTGAGGTATTCCTAAAACTATGTGCAGGTCGGAGTGGACAGCAGTTAAATTTAAATGAGATAGGAACTGCGGCTGGTATCAACCACAATACCGTAAAGTCTTGGATCAGTATTTTAGAAACGAGCTTTATCATCAAAAGAGTGCAACCCTACTATAACAATTTGAATAAGAGATTAGTCAAAGCTCCCAAGATATACTTTTTAGATACAGGGCTGGTTTGCTATCTTTTGGGCATCAAACAAACGGAACACCTGGAACACCATCCATTACGAGGTGCTATCTTTGAAACGTATGTTGTATCTGAAATTATCAAGAACCGTTACAACCAAGGCTATAAAGAAGACTTGTACTACATGCGAGATAGCAAAGGACATGAAATTGACCTTGTATTGGATCATGGCTTAAACTGTAGCTTGTGTGATATCAAGTCGGCACAAACGATTGCCTCTGACTTTTTCAAAAACTTAAAATACTATGAAAAAACGGAGTTGCAGATCGATACAAAATACCTAGTCTATGGAGGAGAGGATAGCTATGTCCACTCTGCCACAGAGGTTGTCTCTTGGAATAAGTTGCAAGAAATTAAGTATTGAGTTTCTCCCTGCGTTTTGTGACCATTCGCGAGAATGTAAGTGGTATGGTAAAAAAGAACATTGCTTTTCCGCGAGGGATTTGCAAAGCTGGAAGTTAAGGAAGGAACCTATGCCAGAGAAAAAGCACGTTGTAGTAGTCGGGGATGGATTTGCGGGCTTGCAGGCGGTGAAGAAACTTGCCAAAAGAAAGGTAGATCTGCAAATTACCACCATTGATAAAACCAACCACCATTTATTTCAACCTTTGCTATACCAAGTTGCCAGTGCTGTATTGAGTCCGGCGGACATCGCAATTCCTACCCGCTCGATTACCACAAATTGGAAAAATGTTTCTGTGTTTATGGGAAAGGTAGAAGACATCGATACCGCGAAAAAGCTCCTCTACTACCAAGACAGAGAAATCGCCTATGATTACTTAATCCTCGCTATGGGAGCCAGAACTAGTTATTTTGGCAACGACCACTGGGCAAAGCACACAACAGGTCTGAAGAGTATCAAGGACGCCTTGCAGATCCGCCGCCAGCTCCTACTTTCTTTTGAAAGGGCAGAATTAGAGAGTACTTCACGCGAGAAAATGTCAGAGCATTTGAACTATGTCATCATAGGTGGAGGGCCTACAGGGGTTGAGCTTGCCGGTTCTATTGCCGAACTTTCCAAACGTATCATCCGTGAAGATTTCCGACGTGTTGATCCGGGGCTAAATACCATTACCTTGGTGGAAGCGGGGCCACGTTTGCTGCCTATGCTATCGGAGAAATCTTCTGAAATTGCCCGCAAGGCTTTAGAAAAACGCGGTGTTACAGTGATGTTAGACTCTCGTGTTACTAATATTGATGAGACTGGCGTGCATCTGGCAGATCGGATCATAACTTCCAAGAATATCGTTTGGGCTGCGGGAGTGGCTGCCAATCCATTCGCCGAAAAGTTAGGCGTAGAGCTGGACCGTTCCGGTAGGGTTGTTGTAGATGAATTCTGTGCGGTTCCAGGACACCCGGAGATCTTTGTCATTGGAGATATGGCCAATTTTAGCAAGGGGTATAATGCCCCATTGCCTGGCGTATCTCCGACGGCAATGCAACAGGGTCGTTATGTGGCGTCTATCATCATTGACGAACTGAAAGGAAAACAGCGAAGCAAACCTTTTCGCTACGTGGATAAGGGAGCGATGGCGACGATTGGCCGTATGGATGCGGTGGCAGAAGTAGGCAAGCTGCGGTTGTCTGGTTTCTTGGGCTGGCTGGCTTGGCTGACGGTGCACCTTTTCTACCAAGTGGGTTTCAAAAATAAGGTATCGATTCTCATCACTTGGATCTGGAGCTATATTTCATTCAAAGCAGGTGCTCGCTTGATCCAAGATTCTATCAACGAAGAGGAGGTTGCGAAATGATTGTGCGTTTGAATTTTACCCTGGAGGTAAACGGTTTTAGCAAAGAGTTCATCTTAGAGTTTGAAAGGGATGGTAGCTATTCCAACCAGAATATTCTGGAAAATACAGCTCACTTCATCGAACATAGCGAAGATTTGGCAGATATTCTTTCGTATTCTTAACCCTTCGATAGGCTTAGGGAGCACTCTACCAGCCTTTTCAGAAATTGCGTTTCACTACGAACGTAGCGGAGGCATACATAAGTTGCGCTTTGATTTGTGTAGAAAGGCTATGATTTCTTCTGCAAACGGATTGCCGGCAAATTCATCGGCTAGAGGTTGGATTCTATTGGCGACAGGGCCCTTCCTATCGTAGAGAAACTTATAGATACCACGGATTTCTTGGATTTGCGATTTGGTAAAGCCGTTGCGTTTTAGGCCGATGACATTCAAACCACCAAATTCATTGGGACGTTCGTTTTCGGAAAGAGCGAAGGGAGGAACATCTTTGGTGATAGCAGAAACCCCAGCAACCATGGATAAGCGACCGATGCGGAGGAACTGGTGGAAGCCAGACTTAGCTCCTAAGACAACATTGTCTTCGATTTCGATGTGACCAGAGAGGCCGACGCTTGCCAATACGATATGATTGCCAATTTTGCAGTCATGCCCGATATGAGTTTCTGACATGATATAGTTGTGGTCACCGATAACGGTTTCGTCTTCCGGTGTTCCAGCATGGATGCTGCATTTTTCACGGATCGTATTGTTTTTACCGATACGTACGACTCCCTCTTCAAAGTTTGGATACTTCAAATCCTGTGCGGGACTGCCTATAACGCTGAAGGGAAAAACTTTGCTATTTTCACCGATGGTGGTGTTGCCCGCTAAGACTACATTTTGCCCGATTTTGGCTCCATCTTGCAAAATGACCTGTGGACCGATAAAGGAGTAGGCTCCTACAGATACATTTTCACCAATTTTAGCTCCGTCTTCAATCGAAGCGGTAGGATGGATTCCGGGTTTAAAGAAAGTTGCAGTCATATCGTACTCTTTGTTTTTTCTCCACTATGTTTTTTTACAGGAACATATTTCAATTCCTTTTACAACAAGCGGATTCAGATCCTAGGTTTTTTTGTGTAATGGCATGAATAGATAAATGATTGTACAGGGCACCACAAAACCTAGGATACTTGCTGCGATCAACAAATAGCCCAATTCAGAGTAGTTGGCTTGGGCAAGTACACTGCCATCTGGATTTTCACTAGCACGGCTAACAACCCAGATTTTATTCAGGTATTTTGTGCCGATCTGGGAAGCAACGAGTGCCAGATTGAGTAACGAACTCATTAGCGAAAACCACACCGAAGCGTTGCCTTTCGGGGCATAGATTGCGATCAGGGTCAACAGTGGGATCATGGAGATCTGACCAAGCGGGCTTTCCGCAGCGGTATCCAATAGGGCGATTGTTCTGGCTCCAAAACCAAACACCTGTTCTGTCCAGTTGTGTATGCCATAGAACAAGGAGATATTCGGTAAGGAAAGAAAGGCTCCCAGAACGGTTAGCCAGAATAAGACAAAGTTGATCGGCTTTTTGGTGATGGTATCGGCGAAGAGCCATAAAACTAAGATTGAAATGATCGCGGCGGTTTGCCGGAGTGTGCCGAAAAACGCTGGGTCAAAGTGGAGAACGTCTATTGCCCACCAACTGTACCCAGGACCCACCCCAGGCATGGCGCGGAAGGTAAAAATGACTATGATGGCAGCGATTACCTTTTTTTGTAGATCCTTGTCAAAATCTCGTATGATACCACTCAGAAGAAAAATGATAATGCCCAGAGAGACAATGAAGATGATCTCTTGCGAATAGGGGACTTTGAGAAAACCCATTGCGATGGCGAAGCTACCGTAAAGGGTACCGCCTAAGAGAATTCGCCAGTTTACAGGACGACTCGGTGCTTCTTCGATCTTTACCAAGAGGACACCCAGAATGGATAGGCAGGGGATGAAGAGACTGCATAGAAAGATATTTTCATAACCAATGATCTTGGTTAGCCAGCCACCCAAACCGGCTACAATCACCATGGCCAGTGCGAGGGATAGACGACCCAAGAGTTGCACCATACCTAAATCGTGTTGGATATCTGCTTCTTCCCGTGGGTTCCCATCACTATCGGTTCGCTCTATAACTTCTGTCGACATTGCATCGGCCATTACATCTTGGAATACAAATCCAACAGAAGCTAGAACGGAAGAGAGAAGATATAAGGTTCCCTGGGAAATGCCGGTTTGTTGGAGAATCGGCCAATTGCCAGCCAATCCAGCTAAAATGACAAAGGCAGAGGCTATAAGACTTGCACCCACAATGACGTAAACCTTGCGTTTGCTGCCAAAGATGGGAACCGAGTCTCCCAATTCGCCAAAAACCATCTTAATAGTCCAGGGTAAGGCGGCCCAGACGGAGATAGAAAGCAAGGCTTCTGTATTAAGCCTAAGCTGTTCTTTTACCCAGAAGCTCTCAGCGATCTGGCTAAAACCGCTGGCTCCATAGGAAAAGTAAATTAAGAGAAGTGGTAGGTAACGCAGGCGGAAGGCTCGAATGGGAACAAAAATCCGTTCTAGAGCCTGCTCCAGGATACTCATATATAGCTTTGCTTTACGGTGCTTCTCTACCTGTCAAACTTTTGATTTCTTTGAGTAGTTCGGGGGTGATTTTGCGTAGCGAAAAGCTGTGCGGTTCGTGGAGAGAGATAACGCTGTCTTCTCCACCATCGGATGTGAGAACGGGCTTGTGCTTGAGAAAAATGATATACTCTCCTTTTTCGGGAGGAGCCTGCATCCAGTTGCTTTCGGCTACTGCCAGGGTAAAGAAGTAAAGGTCAATCTGTGAACCCATATCTTCCTTTTGTTTGAAGGTTTCCTCGATTTTTGCAGAAGCTGTGACATGTGTCATATTGAGAATTTCTTGGGTTTCGACGACTTCAAAGTTTACTTTGACGATGCAATCGGCTCCATTCACCAGATCTTCAACGTTAGGGGGAGCTGGAGTAGGGAGAGGTTTTTCTTTTTTACTTTCCTCATTTACGGTAGGAGCTTTGGTCTCTTCCACCATAGAGGCCGCTGCCAAGGGAGCTGGTGTTAGCTCCTCGACTTGACTAAGGGCGGAAACGGGTAGACTGAGTGCTAGCGAAATAAGAAATGTAACATGTAAGAAGTATTTCATAAGTTGTTCTCTGTTTTGTTTATTCATCCAATGTAAATGTAATAGGGAGCCTGTGTGCCATCTTTACTGGTTTTCCCTTGACATAACCAGGGGTGAAGCGAGCCAGTTTGACAATTTTGATCGCCGCTTCTTCAAAACCATAGCCGGCTTTACCTGAGACGACTCTTGCTCCCATTAACTTGCCACTCTCACTGATTTGCACTAATACGACAACTGTTTTATCTGTAATGTTGGCGCGTTTTGCGGCTTCTGGGAAAAATTGTTGTAGGTCAAAATCGACAATCGGGGTTGGAACCCTATCTCCATTGAATGAAAATAGGTAGCCATCCTTATCGGTACCATCACCGCTCAGGGCACTTTCATCGATATCTGCCTTGTCTGGATCTGGGCCGGTGTCCTTTTTTCCTTCTACCCAATCCTCTTTTTCTACCGGAGCAGGGTTGCTCTTTACATCAGGACTGAGTAACTCTGGTGGGATCTCTTCTATACTGACATCGATATCTTGCAATTCTTGGCTGTCCACAATAGTGTCATCTTCTGTTTGCTCTCGGTGCGTAGCAATATAATAGCTTGCGTAAGCACCCCCATGTAGCAAAGTAGAAAGTGTGAGCGAAGCTGCAAAGAGGTACTTAACCAGCAGCAGAAAGGAAAGTTTTTTTGAATCAGAATCAGACATACAGACCTCTTACTTTTTGACTGCCAAAGCGATACGAGTGATTCCTGTTTTGCGAATGAGACCCATTAACTGGGTAATCGCCCCGTAAGAGAGCTTTTCATCCGCGGAAAGGGTCACCCGCATATTGGGACGGATCTTTGCTTCTCGTTTCAACTGCCCTGTAAGCTGCGTCTCCGTGACTTTCTTGCCTTCTAAGAGGATCTTACCATCCTTTGTCAGGGCTACCTGCGTCGATTTACGCGTATTTGGATCCGCCGCCGCGGCCTTGGGAAGGTTGATGTTGATGGACTCTTTTTTCAAAAAGTTTGCTGTAACCATAAAAATTACCAGTAGAACCAAAATCACATCAACCATTGGTGTGATATTTATATCACTGATCGAATCGTCGTCACCTTTACCAGCGGACATTCCCATAACAGTCTCCTTACTTTGTTGGACTGCCCGGATCGTGAGCAGTTGCTAAAAATTCTTTTGCCAAAATATCTAGATTCTGTCCAAATACTTTGAGCTTTTTGGTGAAGTAGTTGTTGATCATAACCACAGGGATTGCAATGAGAAGCCCTACTGCTGTGGCGAACAGAGCTGTAGAGATATTTTTCATCACGACTTCTGCACCAGAGTTTCCTAGGGTTCCTAAGTTGGCAAATGCCTTGATCACCCCTAAGACTGTCCCCAATAGGCCAATGAAAGGAGCGTTGTTGCCCAAGGTCGCTAGAATAGGTAGTCGTTTTTCCAACTCAATCCTTTCGCCAGTAATTTTCCCATCCATGAGCTCTCCCAAACCAGAGGGACCTCGGTTGAGGTAGTCAGACGAGAAAACTGCGAAGCGGACGTATAAGCTTTTGGGAAAGTCGCTTGCCATTTTGCGGATGCCTTCAAAATCCCTATCGCGAATCTTCTCTTTCAATTCTGGGATGAGTTTGTTCGCTTTACCACCGTTACGGGCATAAACAATCCATCTTTCGATGAATACCGCTAGTGCAAGCACACTCGCTATCCCCATAATATAGAAGATAGTAAGTTCCCCTTGGTGAACGAGTTGTTCTCTAGATAGATTCATGGTAATTCCACCTTTTTGCTTTCTTTTTGGTTTTGATACGGAATCTCTTCATCCGTAGTTCTAAAACAATTGGTATTACAAGTGCTGACGCCATCCGCAATACCACTTATATTGTCTGTCACCGTTTTATTCTGACATGTGTTAGCCGTATTGAGATCTGACCAGTATTTTTCTATACAGTCTTCCGAACATTTTTTCGCGGTGTCCGTAAATTTAGGATAAGAACTTTCCAATTTACTGGTGCAATACTCTGCGTAAGTAAACGAGCTACTACCGCTGAATAGAGCAGCCAATGTTGTTTCTCCTAAACTTCCCCCGTAGGTGCTAACTGCATCAGAAGCGTTGCCAAGACATGTTTCTGCGGCTTGCATAGCAGCTACACAGGAAGCCTGGGGATCAGGGTTCTGGTTCACAAAAACCTCTAGTAAAACACGTTGGCTATAAAGGTCGTAGTAATCGTCTTCGTTTTTTTGCGAACAATGAAAGGTTAGACAAACGCATAGCAATAGATACAAATAGTTTCTCAAAAGCGTACCTCCATACCTGTGTTGATAAAGGGAATAAAGAAATTCCCGTTTTGTAAGATATAGAAATCATACTGCGGGGAAGGATTTGTGCGTGAAAAGGGTCGTGTTGTATCGTAGTCTTCTTCTAAGATGTTTCTACGGATATAAACATTGATAATCTCTATATAAAAGTTGACAAAACCCCATTCGTAATTCAAGAACTTATCGATACGAATGTCTAAACGGTGGTAGGGGATTTGCCGACGTGAGTTGATATATTCGTTATAGTATGGGTTGTCAGAGAATTGCGAATTCCAAAAAGTTTGCCCATTGACCGGATTTTGGAATTGACCACCGTCGTCACCAGTAACGGGTGTGTAAGGATACGCGGTACGGTATTGCCACCTACCACCAACTTGCCATTCTTTATCAATGCGCCAGCCATAGACAAGACTGACAATATGGGTGATGTCATACTGGTAGATAAGTTCTTGGGTGTTGGGAAACAAAGCACGCAAACGCCTTTCATTAGCAGCAAGAACCAAATCATTGTGTGGGTCATAGTCCGCGTCATAGACATTGTTATTGCGAAAGGTTTGTGACCAAGTGTAAGACAACCAACCATACCAATCACGCGAATTGGGTCGATTGCTCTTTTTTATGAGTACCTCGATACCATGTGCCCAACCATCTCCAGAATTACCATAGGTCAAAGCACGGTTGTAAACATAAGGGGAACTCAAAGATTGGTTGAGTAGGTATGTTTGCGGACGTTCCCAGTTTGTATTTGGGTTCCTTCCAAAGGGCGTGGAAATATTTGCTTCTTGTTCAATGAGTTGGCTAAATTCATTCTTAAAACCTTCGATTTTTATGAGCCAATCCTTGGTGAATTTTTGTTCAATCCCGCCACTGTATTTGAGGGCACGCTCAAATTTGATTTCAGGGTTTCCGGCAAACTGAGAAATTTCTCCACCGGTAAAGGGATAGCGAAAATACTGCCCAATTCCCCCGAATATTTTTAGACCTTTGAGGACTTTAGGAAAATTGTAAGAGATGACACCACGTGGCCCAGTTACACCTTGTTTGGAATATTCAACGTAGTCATGTCGCACTCCTGGCTCAAAGAGAAGATTACCAAATTTCACGTGCAATGTAGTGTAAGCGTTAAAGTATTTTGTTGTAGAAACTTGGTCAATTCGATCCCTGGTAAATGCAGGATTGACAGTATCATACGGATTAGGGGAAGGGTTGTTTGGGTCAATCACACGTGGTGTGAAACCTTCTACACGGTATTCGATATTTCTTGCTTCTGTTCCGAAGTCAATTTTGAGCCATTTCGCAGGTGTCCAATAGGCATCTTGGCGAAGACCTAGGTAGGGAGCACGGGCTTGTGTTTTGGCATCAATCGAACCAATTCCCACATTGAAGTCAAAGAAAGGGTCATAGTAAATTAGGGTAAAACGATTGTAAAATTTAGTGCCTGGAGTCCATTCATGGCGTAAACCCAAAGTACGGAATCCTTGGCTTGCGGAAATATTTCCACCCGCGATCGCAGCAAAGCTGTCCTTCGTCGGGTCATTTTCTACACGGCTCGGTGCATTGAGGACGAAACTGTCCTGAGCGGTAAGCGAGGTGAAGGAAACTTTATGGTGCTCGTTAAATTCATAGCCAAATTGCACATTGGAGCTGGTATACTGGGGCAGGCGTAGACCATCTGGAATTAAGGAAGTGGCACCGAGAGTTTTGTCAAGGTAGCCAATTTTCCCTCCAGCAGAAAGAAACCCTTTGCCTTCAAATAGCGGAGTGCGGTACATAGCTTGGGCGAGCAGTATAGAAGCGGCAAACTGTCCCGTAGCTCGTGTCGGTTTGTCAGCGGCTTCAATTTCAATGACACCTCCCAAGGCATTGGCATAGTTTGCCGGGTAGGCACCAGTATACAGGTCGATCGATTTCAATAGGTCGTTGTGGATCACCGAGTTGATGGTGTCATAGTGGAAGGCGTAGAGAATCGGTAAATCGTTGTAAAGATAGGTGTTCGCATCGGGAGCTGCACCACGAATTACCAAGTTACCAAAGGCAAAGGGAGGAGCAAAGACCCCTGGAAGGGTTTGCAGGGCGTTGAGAGCCTCCCCCAAGGTTCCTGGCATACGTTTGATCTCATCGTAACGCACTTTGTAACGCGAGAGGATTGTTTTCTCTTTTTGCCCACTCACCTCCAATCCACCCTTAGGTTTTTTCTTCTTATCAGAGTAAAGAGTGATCAGTTCCCCGTCAACGGTTACCGCTTTGCGAATTTCTTTCATACCTGTGGGTAAGAGTAAGCGAAAGCGATACGTCCCGGTAGTGGGAACGGTTGCATCGAAGTAGCCTTCTTCATCTGTTTTATAACCTTTTTTGGTATCAAATAAAAATACCACTAAGCCAGGGACTCCTTTGCCTTTGATACGGCTATACACTCTACCTCGGAAAGCCACATCAGCAAATACCTTTCCGATAAAGAGATAGCACAGAGCGAAAGTAAGAATGCGGATTTTGCGAAATGATTTCAAAATTTAAACCTCTCATCGGTCAAGGCGTTAAAGTTGAGATACCACGGGATCTCTGGAGTAGGGGAAGAAGTATATAGGCCAAAGCAAATGATCGGATACCCTCCAAAAGGACATTTCAAACGAGTGATGGCGATACTACACAGGTCTACATTCCTCTGCTCCTGGTCAGCAAAGACGTATAGAGGAGGTTGTGGTACATCCTGGTTGCACTCTTTCGCTTTAAAGTCCGCTGCGGCGTTGATCTGCGATTGGGCATTGAATGCAGGGATCTTGGTGTTTGCAGGCCTACAAAGGCTCAAGGCAAGAACACAAAGCAGCAGAGAATAGGTATACAATCGTCTATTAAGTATCATAGTTGCTTGTGCCTCCTTTTTGCGGAGAGCTGCTACCTAACTTGATACGTCCTTTTTTCTTTTTCTTCTTTTTTCGTTTCTTCTTACCTTTGATTTGCAGACCATTTTGTGGGGGAATTTCTACTTCTTCCCCTTTCTTATCTTTGAATAGTTGCTTTTTGGCTGCGGTAAAACTTACTACATCTCCTGTGACCTTTACCACAGAAACAGAGCCCAAAGGAAAGTAATAATGGGTTTCATGCCAGACCCGCATGTTGACTAAAGATTGCCCACCTTCCACCTTTTGTACGGCTAAACTCATGGCGTAATCTATATCCAAAGGTTTTGTCATCGGCCATAGTCCTAAGAGAAAGAATGTTGAAGATTCTCCTTCAGAGGCTTGTATGGTACGGTAGCCTTGCCCGCGGACAATTGTCGCAGAAGGAGTTACCGCCATGGATCTGATACGACCGCCTTTGTCTAGGCTGAATGGGTTGCCTGTACAATTGCTGAGGGCGAGAGCGACGATAAGGCAAAGTGTGTATCTACTTGCTTGTACCAACGGGAACTTCTCCACCTTCAAATTTGACTGCTTCTGCTTTTAAACCAAAGCGGTTTAGGGTCACAGGGCCAAAAATCATTTTGTCATTCCAATAGCGAATATTGATAAGAGCATCCGCTTCTTTTTCGGCAATTGCATCGTTTACGACTTTATCAATGGGAGGTTGTTCCAAAGGAAAGCCAATGATTGCTATATCTATGGTAGTCCAAGAAGTCTTTTTTTCAACAACACCCAGGACTTTGTATTTTTTGCTAACAATTGGGACATTGCTAATTGCCATACCGGCATTTGAGGTCGCACAATTTTGTAGGAAAAGAAAGAGCATTCCCCATTGTAAAAGTTTAGCTAAGTGATCCATGTTTCTTCTTCCTCTGTTTTTCCTTTTTTTGCAAGGTTCTCCATTCTTCTAAAATGAGTTCGCTGTATTTCTTATCCAATTGAATCCAATCCATCATCTCTTCCAACTTCTTGCTGGACTGGCCGTGCTTTTGCAAGCTAACAATCCCCTCTTGGGTAATTTCCTCCAGGGGTGGCAACTTGTTTTGTCGCACAAGTATGGCTTTTTCCCACGCATTTTCCGCGAAAGTGAAATAGTCCTTTCTGTCCCCACTGATGGATACCTGTTCTGCTAAACCAGAAATGATCAGCATTCTGATGTTTGTCGAAATGCTACTACGACTGACCTGGAGAATTTCTTCTATATCGGTAGTCGAAATAGGGCCTTCTGCAATGAGCATGAGTCCTAACATCCTTCCCCCAATGCGGGGAATGCCCATATCCTCATAGAATTGTCCCATCTTATCGATGAATTTGAGTAAGTCCTCGTTGATCTTCATTGGAATCTGGTACATACATATACTTTCATAAATTTCAGTCAAGACTAAAACTTCAGAACTTTCTGAAACTTCCATAACTTTCAAATCTGGATAGTAAGACCTAAAAATTACAATTCGGTTCCACTTTTTTTTCCAACACCGTTGAAAAAGTTAGGAAGAGGCAAAAAAAGCTAGTATCTTTCAACTCTAAATTTGCAATTCTACTGAAAAATTAATAAATGATTTGAGAGATGCTAGCTCTATTGTGGCAAGGTTATACCGCAAGATGAGACCTATACTTCTAAAAGATATTTTTTTATTCTCTATACTATTTGCTATAACAGCTATAGGTGTATCGTATGCATACCTGGAACTTCCCAAAGATGCGACAAAGTATTTGTCAACAGTTATGGTTTTATTATTCTCCCTCATCATGATACTAAATTATTGGCCATATATTGCAGAGAGAACAGTTGCAAAGATAGGTCTATTTGTCTTTGTTTTATTTCTGATTGGTATATATTTTGTCTTTTTGCAACAGGCCATATCCATTGTAGTTATAGATAGTAAGAGCTTAGTCTGGTTTGGAATGTATGGTTCTGCTGCTATATCTTTGGCCATTGCTACAATCTGGGGTATACGTTTCGTACCGCGTAATCTGGATATTTATTTATACGTATCTGTTCTTATTCTTTTCTCTGTATGTATTGTACTTCTTCCTTTTTCGAAGATTGTAATGCAGAACTCTAAAGGTTTAGGAGCAATGGCAGCAGGAGGTGTATTCGGAAAGTCATTAAAAATGTTGGTAAGGAATTATGCGAAAAGATTCAACTCGGATGATTTGCAAATTATCATTGTCATTTTTGGCTTGTTACTCGGCTTATCACTAGGAATTCGCGATGGTTATGAGTTCAAATATACCGGAGCTAATGCTGGTGTAGTCCTTGGTATGGTTTTTGGTTCGTTGTTTCTTATTTCTGGGGAAAGAGGACTCGGGTCAGTGGTTGGAGGGGTATTGGGAGGAATTTTGGGAGCATGTATGGAAATGACAATGGAAGCATTAGGAGTATTTCCTGCTCTTCTATTAGCTACTTCGTTATGTATTGTAGAAATGATTGCAATCAACTGGAAAGAACTGTCTCAGCATACTCTTGGTAGTAAGATCTACATTTTTTCTGTCCTTGTATTTCTTAGTTGCCTATTCCCGATCTATTATTTATCTGAGCAGGAAGAACTCATAAACAACCATCTGCTTTTTTTGGTAGTGGTCGCTGTATATGCTGTCACAAGCCAGCTCTGCCTACTGCCAATCTTAAAAGTAAAATATTCTGCAAAGCAATCAGTAGAATCAAAAGAGCTAGTGTCTATTGGGAAGATTGTTTATGATCTTGCAATCGCTACTCTTAGTTGTATATTCATTTACCTGATGAGTGATTCTTTGCTAAGAGCAACTAATGTTAAATATAGTATTGTCTTCTTTGCGTCTCCTGTATTTACTTTCTTGGTGCTTTACATGAGTGATAAGATCTTTCTATATTTTTCTCAGGCTTCTCAAATCGAAAAACAAGAAAATCTACTAAATGGCACTGTATTTTGCCAAACGCATTATCTTAGGGCGACTTTCAAAAGAAATGCTATATTTTACAAAATGTACCAATGTCCTATTATTGGTTGTAGCAATGAACATCTTGTCACTTCAAAACAGTTAATTGGACATTGGTACATTTTGTAAAATATAGCATTTCTTTTGAAAGTCGCCCTAAGATAATGCGTTTGGCAAAATACAGTGCCATTTAGTAGATTTTCTTGTTTTTCGATTTGAGAAGCCTGAGAAAAA
>JBCCIA010000062.1:0-18419 GCA_039028475.1 Spirochaetota bacterium
GGCTCGCCAAGCTGGCGGATCCGCACTACATCCACTTGCCTTGGGCGGTGGAGTGAAGCTTCAGTCGGACTGTTCGATCGAATCGAAGCATGATTAAGGAGAAAATATGTCAACTACAGAAAGCTTATTAGATCAAATAGGCAATCTTACCCTTGTGCAGGCTTCTGAGCTTGTAAAGGCAATGGAAGAAAAATTTGGAATTTCAACCGCTGCTCCTGTAGCAGTTGCTGCTGGCCCTGGTGGCGGTGGTGGAGAAGCTGCTGCTGACGATGCACCTACTGAAGTGTCTGTAATCTTGAAATCTTTCGGTGCGAAAAAAATTGATGTCATCAAAATCGTACGAGAAATTACAGGATTGGGTTTGAAAGAAGCCAAAGACCTGGTTGAGGCTGGTGGAAAACCAGTTAAGGAAAATATTCCTAAAGATGAAGCTGATGAAATTAAAAAGAAATTGGAAGGTGCCGGTGCATCTGTGGAGATAAAATAATTTCTATTTGTTTCTACAAAATTCCATTCAAAACCATTCCGGATTCGTTCCGGAAGTTTATTTCGTTTTTGCGATTACAGGCATAATCTAGATATGCCTGTATTTGTTTTTATGCTAAGGAGTCTTTAGTTTACATGAGCATAGTGACTGAGAGAAAAATAGTAAACTTTGGTACAATTACCAATCTTGATTACCTCCCCAATCTGATACAAATCCAAAAGAAATCTTTTAGCTGGTTTTTGCAAGCCGATGTAAAAGACCCTACACGTAGGGATAGCCACGGATTAGAGGCTGTTTTCCAGGAAACATTTCCGATTGAAAGTCCAAATAATGATATCATCATGGAATATAGTCATTATTTGTTAGGGGAACCGAAAAAAGAACCACAAGAGTGTAAAGATACCGACTCTACCTATTCGGTGCCATTGAAATCAGTGATTCGTCTCATCATCAAGGAAACCGGAGAAATTCGTGAGCAAGTTGTTTATATGGGTGACTTGCCAGTGATGACTGAACAAGGAACTTTTATTATCAATGGTGCAGAAAGGGTTGTAGTGAGTCAGTTGCATCGTTCCCCAGGTATATTTTTCTCCTATGATTTGGCTAAAGGTAGCTATTCTGCAAGAGTTATTCCTTACCGCGGTTCTTGGTTAGAATTTGAAATGGACAATAAGGGCATCTTGGTCGCTAAAATTGATAGAAAGAAAAAGTTTCCCGCTACTTTATTGTTAAAATCACTCCTGCAAAACCTAGGAAAATCGCAATCGAAAATAGACTCCAATGAAGATGTACTACGTTTGTTTTACACTTCTAATAAATCTCGTATTGTGGGTGCAACAGGGCGAGAATTGAAAAAGATCATTGGGCGTAGAACTATCTCTGACATTATAAACTTGGAAACAGGTGAAATCATGTTAGAAGCTGGTGCCAAGATCAATGAGGATAACATTGATATTCTCAAGGAAATGAAGGTCAAAGAAGTTGATTTGATTGAGTTTCCCAATGGCAAAGATAACCCAACAGTTATAAACTGTCTTGAAAAAGATGGTGTTACTGATCATGAAGAAGCTATTAAAAAGTTTCATATGATTATGCGTCCCGGTGAACCATCTACTCTAGAAAATGCAGAAACGGAACTCAATCGTTTGTTTTTCTCCCCTAAAACTTTTGATTTAGGTAAGGTCGGGCGTTATAAAATTAATAATAAGTTTGAGTTCCACAAACCAGAAGAATTCAAAGGCTGTGAAGACCGCATTCTACGTGATGAAGATATCATTGAAACAGTACGTTACTTAGTGATGTTGATCTCGGAAGTGGATGGATACTACCATGATGACATTGACCATCTTGGTAATAGAAGGATTCGTTCCGTTGGGGAACTTCTAAGTAACCAGTTAAAATTGGGTTTCTCACGTGTAGAGAGAGTTATCAAAGAAAGAATGACTGTGCAAGAGATAGAGCAGCAAACCCCACAACTTTTGATCTCTATCAAACCTGTAACAGCTGTTATCAATGAGTTTTTTGGTTCTTCGCAATTGTCACAGTTCATGGATCAAACCAATCCACTTGCTGAACTAACGCACAAGCGTAGGCTGAATGCATTGGGGCCAGGTGGTCTGTCCCGTGATCGTGCTGGTTTCGAAGTTCGTGACGTGCATTACAGTCACTACGGTAGAATGTGTCCGATTGAAACTCCAGAGGGTCCGAACATTGGTCTTATCCTTTCTATGTCCTCTTTTGCACGTGTAAACGATTATGGCTTCTTAGAAACTCCTTATAAAATCGTTGAAAAGGGTAAAGTACAGGAAAAAATAGAATATCTCACTGCCGATAAAGAGGAGTATTACTATATTGCCCAGGCATCTGCCCCAGTTGGTGATAGCGGTGAGTTTAAGAAAAAGCTTATCTCTACCCGCCACCGTTCTGACTTTCCATACCGTGCGCCAAATGAAGTACAGTACAAAGACTTGGCACCAATGCAGGTGGTGTCAGTTTCTACCGCTTTGATTCCTTTCTTGGAACACGATGACGCAAACCGTGCCTTGATGGGTTCGAACATGCAGCGGCAAGCGGTTCCTTTGGTAGTGGAAGAAGCTCCTTTTGTTGGAACTGGCATGGAAGAAAGGGCAGCTTACGATTCACGAATTTGTATTATTGCTCGTCAAAATGGTATCGTTAGCAAAGTAGATGCAACCTGTGTAACTGTTTTAGAGACGAGTAAGAAAGAAGAAGTGCAGTATCCTTTGGTTAAATATAAGAAAACCAACCAGGGAACTTGCTTCAACCAAAAACCGATCGTTCGTGTGATACAAGCTGACGAAGCAGGTAAAGTCAAAGTTTCGAAAGACAAGATTGACTTGAAAACAGAAGAAGGCAATACATATAGCTATCCATTGCAAACCCTCAATTGGACTTTTGCCAGTTTAATTAAAGATGGCGAAAAAGTTGAAAAAGGCGATACACTTGCTGGTCAAGTAGTCTTTGGAGAAAAAATGGATGATGATGGAACTATCATCCAAAAGGGAACTGTCCTTGCCGATGGCCCAGCTGTGGATACGGGTCGCCTCGCTCTCGGGCGGAATGTTCTGGTTGCCTTTATGCCTTGGGAAGGGTATAACTTTGAGGATGCCATCCTTATCAGCGAAAAAATTGTCAAAGACGATGTATTTACTTCGATCCATATTGAAGAATTTGAAATCCAAGCTCGAGAAACAAAGCTCGGGCAGGAGCAAATTACTCGCGATATACCGAACTTGTCCGATAAAGCATTCCGTGATTTAGATGAATCAGGGGTGATTCGAGTGGGAGCAGAGGTGAAAGCGGGAGATATATTGGTTGGTATGGTAACTCCAAAAGGAGAAACAGACCTCACTCCAGAGTATAAGTTATTGCATTCTATCTTCGGCGAAAAGGCAAAAGAGGTACGCGATTCTTCCTTACGTTTGCCAAACGGTAACGAAGGTACAGTAATCGATATCAAGCGCTATTCCCGTGAAAATGGTGATGATTTGGCTGCTGGTGTAGAAGAGCTTGTCAAGGTATATGTTGCACGTAAGCGTAAGCTATTGGTTGGGGATAAGATGGCAGGAAGGCACGGGAACAAAGGAGTGGTAGCTCGTATCATGGCCGAAGAGGATATGCCTTATATGCTAGATGGAACTACCGTAGAAATCGTTTTGAATCCATTGGGTGTGCCGTCACGGATGAATCTGGGGCAAATCTTTGAGACCCAGTTAGGGTTTGCTGGTAAAAAATTAGGGATCAATTTTGAAACTCCCGTTTTCGATGGAGCTAGTGAGGAAAGTATCAAAGAATATTGTAAGCAAGCTGAACTCTCCCTAAGCTCTAAATTTCAGTTGTATGATGGAAGAACAGGCGAGCCGTTTGTGAACAAAGTATTTTGTGGCTATATCTATATGCTCAAACTGGCTCACCTTGTGGATGATAAGATCCACGCTCGTTCGACTGGGCCTTACTCTTTGGTGACACAACAACCTCTGGGTGGAAAGGCTCAATTTGGTGGGCAAAGGTTAGGAGAAATGGAAGTATGGGCTTTGGAAGCCTATGGAGCAAGTCATACCTTGCAGGAGCTTTTGACGATTAAATCGGATGATATGTTGGGAAGAGCCCGTATATACGAAGCGATTGTCAAAGGGATTCATTCCATTAAGCCCGGTATTCCCGAATCTTTCAATGTCTTGGTGCAGGAACTACGCGGTTTGGCCTTAGACATTATGATCACAGATACCGAGGGAGAGACTGTGGATATCGCCGATTACGAGGATGAATATTCCAGAAGTAAGAAGAAAATTAAAATCGAATCAATCGAAAACTACTGAAACGGACTGAGGGCAAACACTTATGAGAAACTTTACAACCTTTGACTCCATTACCATAAAAATTGCGTCGCCAGAGCGGATCAAGGAATGGTCCTATGGCGAGGTAAAAAAACCAGAGACCATCAACTACAGGACATTGAAACCAGAGCGTGATGGTTTGTTCTGTGAAAAAATATTTGGTACAACAAAAGATTGGGAATGCTATTGTGGGAAGTTCAAATCGATCCGTTATAAAGGTGTGATTTGTGATAAATGTGGTGTGGAAGTAACACACTCCAAAGTGCGTCGTGAGCGTATGGGTCACATCGAGCTAGCGGCTCCCGTATCTCACATATGGTACTACCGTTCGGTTCCTTCTCGTATGGGACTATTGCTAGATATGTCGATGAATGCCTTAAAAAGTATTCTCTACTTCGAAAAATATGTAATCATTGAAGCAGCCGATTCTGGAAGGCTACGCGGTGAGCTTTTGGATGAAGAAGAATACCACTCCTATCTAGATGAGTATGGTGATAAATTTATTGCTGGTATTGGAGCTGATGCCATCAAAGAACTATTGGCTAGAATAGACATAGACGCAGAAGCTCGTTCGATCCGCCAGAAAATCCAAGACAGAAACAAAGTAGCCGACAAAAGGTTGGTGAAACGTTTAGAAGTCTTAGAAGCCTTCCGTGATTCAGGCAATCGTCCTGAGTGGATGATTCTAGATGTTGTTCCTGTCATTCCTCCAGAGCTACGTCCTATGGTGCAATTAGATGGTGGACGTTTTGCAACTTCTGACTTGAATGATTTGTACCGCCGAGTGATCAACCGAAACAACCGACTCAAGCGTCTTTTGGCATTAAAAGCTCCAGAAATTATCGTTCGAAATGAAAAGCGTATGCTGCAAGAAGCTGTAGACGCATTATTTGACAACTCTCGTCGCAAAAGAACTGTCAAAGGTAAGGGAAATAGACCTCTAAAATCTATCTCTGATATGCTGAAAGGAAAGCAGGGACGTTTTCGCCAGAACTTACTTGGGAAGCGTGTTGACTACTCTGGACGTTCGGTAATTGTTGTTGGTCCTGAACTCAAATACCACCAAATGGGTCTTCCTAAGAAAATGGCTTTGGAGCTATTCAAACCGTTTATTATGAAGCGTTTGGTAGATTTGGAAATGGCTCCGAATATCAAATCTGCGAAAAAGAAAGTCGAATCAGAGGACAGAGATGTCTTTGAAGTATTGGAATCAGTTGTCAAAGAACATCCGGTTCTATTGAATAGAGCACCTACTTTGCACCGTTTGGGAATCCAAGCCTTCTTACCTGTACTCGTTGACGGAAAAGCTATCAAATTGCACCCGCTTGTTTGCCACGCGTTTAACGCTGACTTTGATGGCGACCAAATGGCGATCCATCTACCACTTTCCCCAAAAGCTCAGTTGGAAGTTTGGATGCTCATGCTTTCCGCTCACAACATTCTCAATCCTGCCAATGGACATCCTGTTTGTGGACCAACACAAGACATCGTATTGGGAATTTATTACCTAACCAGTGAAATCAAAGACGCTCCCGGTTCAGGAAAATTTTTCACTAGCCTAGATGAAATTATGTATGCTCTTGATGGTGGTTGGCTGGATCTACGGGCAAAAATTAGCGTATTGTACCAAGATAAGATCATTGAAACAACCCCTGGGCGCATGCTCTTCAATACCGCTTTACCCCAAGGTTATAAATATGCAAATCGAACCTTAGGGGATAAAGAAACCAATAAGATCATTGCAGAAATTTATGATACTTACGGCCCAGGTGCAACTGTTATCATGTTGGATGACATCAAGAGGTTGGGCTATCGCTATGCAACTCGCTTTGCACCTACCATTTCCATAGAAGATATTGTGGTTTCTCCAGATAAGGTAACCTTAGTCTCGGAAGCCAATAAGGAAGTGGAAAAAGCCGACAGCGAATACCGTAAAGGTATCATCACCAATGAGGAACGTAAGAAAAAGGCTATCGAGATATGGCAAAAGACCAATGACAAGATTACCGAAAGTATGTTCCGCGAATTGGAAAAGGATAAGAACGGCTTCAATCCTGTCTATATGATGGCTGCTTCGGGAGCACGCGGTTCGAAACAGCAGATCCGCCAGTTGGCTGGGATGCGTGGCTTAATGGCAAAACCGAACGGTGAAATCATTGAGCTTGCCATTCGTTCCAACTTCCGCGAAGGTCTAGGAGTTTTAGAATTCTTTATCTCCACTCACGGGGCAAGAAAGGGACTTTCCGATACAGCTTTGAAAACAGCGGATGCTGGGTATCTTACCAGAAGGTTGGTTGATATTTCGCAAGATGTTATCATTACAGAAATTGATTGTGGTACCGAAGAACACATCACTTTAGGTGTGGTAAAAGAAGGTGAAAATGTAATCGTTTCCCTTTCGGACAGAATTTTTGGACGGTATACAGCCGAAGACATCATTGACCCAGTGACAGAAGAGATCGTTTACCCCAAAAATACACTTATCATTCGCGAAGTGGCGCAAGGCATTGAAAACTTAGGTTATACCAAAGTTTCTGTTCGCTCTGCTCTATCTTGCGAGTCACGCTATGGTATCTGTGCTACCTGCTATGGTATGGACATGGCTCGTTTGGTGCCTGTTGAAATTGGTGAGGCAGTAGGAACAATTGCTGCGCAATCGATTGGCCAACCAGGAACCCAGTTGACGATGAGAACATTCCACATTGGTGGTGCTGCAAGCGCGAAAATTAAGGAAAAAGAACATAAAGTTGGTTTTCCTTCCTTTGTGAAGTCGGTCAATGGTAAGCTCATTAAAAATTCCAATGGCCAATTGGTCTTTGCAAAACGTGGTTCCATCGTAGTCCAACATTTGGTACAGGACTATGCTCTTAGCGATCTACAAAATATACGTGTAGAAGATGGGACAAAGGTAGACAAGGGAGAGCAATTTGCAGCAAGTCGAACTGGAGAGTTGATTGCTGCCGAAAATGCAGGAAGGATTGAAATGTCCGAAGATAGACTACAGATTCGTGGAGAAGATGTGGTGATTCCTGTAAAAATAGGTACGGTTGTACTCGTAGAAAACGGTGATATTATAGAAGCGAATAAGCCACTCGCTGAATTTGACCCGTTTAATGATATGGCGATTTCAGAATTGAAAGGAACGGTAGAGTGGGTTGATTTAGAAGTAGGTAAAAACTTACGTAGGGATGAAGACCCTAAAACCTCTAACGTTATATTCAAAGTAATAGAGCAAAAGCGCGAAAAGTTAAACCCTCGCCTTGTGGTTACTTCTGAAGATGAGGAAGTTGCTGAATACCTATTGCCTGTTGACGCCTTAGTTACTTTGAGCAGTGGGGATGCAGTGAGTTTAGGAGATGTTCTCTACAAGATTCCATCGATTGCAGAAAAAACTCGTGATATTACCGGTGGTTTGCCGCGTGTTGATGAGCTTTTTGAAGCACGTAGGCCTAAAGATGCCTCTACACTCGCTGAAATTAGCGGTCGTATCGAAGACCGTGGTGAAATTGTGAAAGAGAAACGTGTTTTATATATCGTTTCTGATAACGAAGAAGCTGATAAGGTAAAAGTTGCGATTCCTCTTGGAAAGGCGTTGCGTGTGCAGGATGGCGATTATGTCAAGCAGGGAGATCAATTAGACGAAGGTAATTTTGATCCGCATGATATTCTACGCGTCAAAGGAACTGAAGCCTTACATTCTTACCTAGTAAAAGAAGTTCAGGAAGTCTACCGATTGCAAGGTGTGCATATCAATGATAAGCATATTGAAGTGGTTGTGCGACAAATGTTACGCAAGGTGATCATCGAAGACAGTGGTGATACTTCTTTTGTTGCCCAACAGCAGGTTGATAAGCACTTATTTAGAGAAGAAAACCGCCGTGTAGAAGCCGAAGGGGGAAGCCCAGCGACACAAAAACCTGTTCTTTTGGGCTTGACAAAAGCATCTTTGAATACAGAATCGTTCTTTTCAGCTGCTTCTTTCCAAGAAACTACCAAAGTTTTAACGGATGCAGCTATCAAAGGAAAAACCGATAAGCTTATCGGCTTGAAAGAAAACGTAATTATTGGCCATATGATTCCAGCCGGAACAGGCATGCGGAAGTATATGGAAGTAGAAGTCTTTAAAGAAAAATATGGAGACTTAGACAAAAACTTAGAAACAGTGGAGTATGAGCATACCCAAGAGGTTCGTTCTTTGGATACAGGCCATGAAGAAGTTCATACATTTAGACAAGAAGATATGGGAGCCCACCAGGTAGAGACACAAGAGGATTTTCAATCTGGAATGGGAAGTTTTGAATAATAGAGAAGAAGGAAGATATGCCTACAATCAATCAGTTAATTAGACACGGAAGGAAGAAGCAAAAGAAAAAGACTAAGTCTCCAGCTTTGAAGGCTTGTCCACAAAGAAGAGGCGTGTGTACACGTGTAATGACTTTTACACCTAAAAAACCAAACTCTGCCCTGAGAAAGGTTGCTAGGGTTCGTTTGACAACTGGAATTGAAGTAACCGCTTACATTCCAGGAGAAGGGCACAATTTGCAGGAACACAACGTAGTGTTGATTCGTGGTGGAAGGGTAAAAGATTTACCTGGGGTTCGTTATCACATCATTCGTGGAACTTTGGATACACTGGGTGTTGACAAGCGGAGAAAAGGTCGCTCTAAGTACGGAGCTAAGCGTCCAAAAGCATAATCGGGAGAATTAGAAATGTCAAGAAGAAGAGGAAAACTTGAACCTAGAGTTATGAATAAGGATCTCGTTTATGGAGATCGTGTAGTAACTAAATTTATCAACTGCCTGATGTATGACGGCAAGAAAAGCGTAGCAGAGTCTATATTCTACGACGCTCTAGAAATCATCAAACAAAAAACGGGTTCAGACCCATACCAAGTTTTTAGCGAAGCTCTGGTAAATGTAAAGCCAGAAGTAGAGGTAAAATCTCGTCGTGTAGGTGGTGTAACCTACCAAGTGCCTATCGAAGTTCGCCCAGAAAGAAAGCAAGCTCTAGGTATTAAGTGGATCATCCGTTATGCTCGTGAAAGAAATGAGAAGTCAATGAGTGCCAAACTCGCCTCAGAATTGATGGATGCCCAAAAAGGTACCGGTGCTTCTATCAAGAAGAAAGAGGACATTCGCAGAATGGCTGAATCCAACAAAGCGTTTAGTCATTATAGATGGTAAATCTTCTATATTAAAAATCCCATATTGATATTTTGGGGCTTGTTTTTACAGCCCCAATTATTTTTTCTTACCCCTACCTAAGCTTTTCTGCTGCAATACATACACATTCCTTTTATCGATCTCTTTACCCGTCGTGATTTCGATGCTTTTTTTAGTAAAATTGTAGTTGGAATGGTGTTCCATAAAAATATTTTCATCGACGCAAATACTTTTTTGTCCGCCATCGGTGCGAACCTGTTCTACCCTTTCAAATACTTCTTCTTTGAAGCGGAAGCAAATTTCGAAGTCTTTCATTTGGCTGATAACATAATCATCGCGTACTATCCCTATATTAAAACCAAAATCAGTTTTTTCTCGCGAATTGAGTTTTTGTAGGTTTTGCATGATCTCTAGAGCACTCTCTATAAGAACCCCGGATAGGGAAGGATGGTAGGTTTTATCTATGTTGCGTAAGTAGTAGAAGTAACGGTAGCCTCTTTTTTCCAAGTTGATCTTGCGGTCATATTCTATGCTGTCGAGAAAGGCAAGGGTTTGGTTGATTAAGCCTTTCAATTTCTCTTCTTCTATTGACTCGGAAGCCAGAGCGTCACGGTAGTATTCAAATAAATTTCCTATGTCTAAGTGTAGGACAATGATCTGTTCGCTTTCGATACAGTAGGGAAAGAGGTGATCGATCATTCTATGTGCTTTGAGTTCTGCCATTTCTTGTCGGTATTGTATACGATAAAACATATCAAAGGTTTTGTGGATCAAAAAGCGATAGATAATACTAGTTGTGAGGATTACGACCAAAGCTACCAGTTCCGAGTAAAATACATAGGGGTTGGTATCTTTGCGCTTTACAAAGAGAATCACAACGATGATTAGGCTAAAGGAAACGGTAATATAGTCGTTGATATCCTTTAAAGCCTGGCTTTTATTTACAAAAATTAGGCCGGCAAGCCCCAAGGAGATCATAGCAAAGAGCAGTTGTAGTAGAGGATTATCGCTGGTTAAAAAAAAGATGATCAGAACTCCAATCGAGAAACACAAATAGACAAAGCCAAGGTAGGGAGCTAGTTCGTCTAACTCTTCTTTGTACCTTTTATAATTCTGTTCTAATTTGTACCTCCTATAATCGTCCTTTTTAGATAGCATAGATATTCCCTTCAGCCGATAGATTCAAGAATCAAATCTGCTAGAGAATCCTATTGCTTCAATAAAATAATTGCCTGACAAAGAAAAAGTAAACGAATCGCTTGCTTTCACAATGCCTATTATTTTCCAATAAATCTTAGGGAAAGTATTATGAAAACTAGCTGGATTCAATTTTTTACAGTTCTGATTTTGTTGTGGGCCACAAACTATTGTGCCTCCGCATCTTCTCGCAGCACAACGATTGCAAGCAACAACCCCAAACATCTCGAAGAACAGGGGATTCGTTTGTTAGAGCGAAACAAACACCAAGAATCTTTAGCCTTCTTGGAAAAAGCCACCAAGCTTTATCCGCGTAGCAATAGACCTGCTCTCGGAAGTACGTATTACTACTATGGATTTGCCTTGCGTAAGCTGGATCGCAAACATGAAGCGATAGCAGCCTACCAAAAGTCTATCCAATACGATGGTGGCAAGAGCCATACCTATATCAACCTAGGCCACTTACACGCTAGCCTGGGAGATGATCCATCCGCTGTGGCCGTTTACGAACAGGGAATAGAAAAGTTTCCTGATGAATTGTACCTTATGGAAAACCTGGCTCTCTCGTATATCCGTTTGCGTAAGCACAAAAAGGCCATTCCACTCCTCAGTAAAGCCGTTGTTTACCGCAACAACCACCCAGAACTGAAAGACAACGAGTTGTGGCGCAAGCGTTGGATAGACTATTTATCCGAGGAACACATCGATAGGTAGCAATCTTGTAGAAGGGCATCCATTTGTTTGCAGGTGTTCTTGTGGTGGTATTTTGCTACAAAACTCGAACAATCTGTTAAATTGCTAAAGTTACGAACGGCAGCTAATAATTTTTTTACAAAGTCATCCTGCTCTTCATACAAGTGCAAGGAATGCAGTTCTTCAGGGATGTGTTCTGGATAGGCCAAGCGTTTGGGTAGAATAGGGTAACAACCACAGGCAATGGCTTCGACAATACTGATACCAAAGAAATCTTGCCACGAACTTACAGGAAGAATATCGGCTTGCCGTAGTAGGGAGAGGTATTCTCCTAGTGATTTTGCGAAGCCATTGAAGCAAATCTCTTCTGCAAAAGAATCTAAACCTCTTGCGAAAGCCTCAGGAATGCGTGAAAAACGTTCACCCAAAAGGATGAGACGGAACGGTAAATTGGCTTTTTTTAGTTCGTGTAGGGCAGCAAAAAAGTCTCGTGGATTTTTATCTTTTTCCCAGCGGTGGTTCCAAAGCAAAGTAGGAATGCTATGATTGCTTTTGTTTTGCTGTTGCGGGAGGGGAAAACAAGGTGGAATCACCGAAGACTTCTGCGCAATCTGTGCAACACAGTCTAGGTTTTTCTGGTCTGGCATCGAGCGAAGGAAGTCCTCCAAATGGCTGAGAAAAGAAGACATGTGAAATTGGGAGTTAAAGACTACCCGATCCGCAACCATACACGAAGTATAATTGATAAATCCATAGTGGAGGTCTCTTGTACCTGGCTGCGCTTCGTAGTTGAATTGATTTTCGTGCATATAGAGAACGCAGGGTGTAGAGATATCCTGCGCTAGGCTACGAAATTCTGCGAGGTTTAGCATGCTAGAGGTAAGGATTAAGTCAACAGATTCTGGCAATTCACGGTACTGTTTTGCCAAGGTAATTGCACCACCGTGCATCCTCCATTTCCAATGTCGTCCTGCTAAGCTAAGAATTTGGATTTCGTGATAAGAATGCGCTTGTAAGGTATCTAAACAGAGTTTGTGCGAACCACTGTAAAAAGGTTCTATGGCGACAATTCGTAAGCGCTTCATACAAGGAATATCCCAAAGCCGGACGTTGGATCTGTAAACTGGTTTTTGTTACAATAGAAATCTATAAAAAAAATGTGAAAAAGAATTGCCAAAGGAGTGCGAGAAACTATATTATTTTGCACTTAGTTGTGGAAACCACTACAAATGCAGATACGAGTTATGGAGGTAGAATGCAAGCTAAAACAAAGCAGCGAATGAAATATTCTTTCGTAGTACTGGTAATACTATTCAGTCTAACAGCAATTCCAGCAAAAGGGCATAAATCGGTGCAATTTATTGCGATTGGTGATACTCCCTATACCCAGAAAGAAGACGTTCGCTTACAACAGGTTGTTGCAAAGGCAATCACAAGAGCTAAAGTTCCTTTTTTGGTTCATTATGGTGATTTCAAAAGCGGTGCATTGCCTTGTACAAAAAAACTCATGCGTCAGAGTCGCGATAGAATATATGGATTATTGCCTGGCAGGGTATTCTATACCCCTGGTGACAATGAATGGACAGACTGTGATAGAGCTAAATTGAAACCTGCTGTATCTGAACTAGCAAGCTTATCTTTGATTCGCCGTTTGTTTTTTCGTAAGAAAATGCGTTTGCCCAAATCGTGGAAATACCAGAGGCAGCCTAATTTTCCCGAAAATGCTCGCTGGATGTACAAAGGTATTTTTTTTACAACCCTACACATGGTATCTACCAATAATGGTCGGATCGATATACAAAGGGATGATGTAGAATACGCCTTGGCAATGGTAGAAGCCCGCGATGCAGCAAATCGTGTCTGGCTAGAAGAATCGTTTTCCCTGGCAATCAAAGCCAAAGCTAAAGCAATGGTACTCGTAACACAAGCAGATGTCACCGACCCAGATGGCTCAGGGGCTTGCACCGCAAACCATCGTATGCACTGTGACGCTTTTAAAAGTTTTCGCCAACATCTAAGGCAGCAAGCTGGAAACTTTTCTCAACGTGGCAAATCACTTCTTCCCGTTTTATTAGTGCATGGCGATACCAATGCCTATTGTTGGGATAGACGATTTGGTGGAACCAAGGCTCCGAATCTTTGGCGACTAAATGCCTGGGGAGATTTTGCTGATCCAGCAGATGCAACAGTAATTGGCATAGACTGGAAAAATCGCAAGAGCCCTTTTTCGGCTAAAACACTGGTAGAAGGACATAAACCAGCGAAGTCTTGTCGGAAACGTTATCCTTAAAACAACTGTAGTGGCAGATTGCATCTGCCATACCTCTTAAATCCCCAAATTATTTGCCTCCTTGCAGCTAAAATCCTATGAAAAAAAGCGGTTGCAAGAGTTTTTGAAATATGTACAAACGAGATGAATTAGAGAAATACCGTAAAATACCGAATCAGAAAGAGCACCATTGTTTTGGCTGTGGGCCGGCGAATATCCACGGTTTGCAATTGAAGTTTTACACAGATGAAACATCTGTTTTTACCCATTTGCAGATACCAGAGCGAATGGCTGGTTGGAGCCGTGTTGTACACGGCGGTATTACTGCAACCGTTCTGGATGAAACAATGGCGTGGACCTGCATTTATTTGCAAAGCAGCTATATTTTAACCAAAAGCATGCAGGTAGATTATATACGACCTATCTATGTAGGAGAGGACTTGCAATGTGTAGGTAGCATCGAGAGTATCGAAGGCGATAAGGCCGAAGTTCTTGCAACGATTTACAATGGTGATGGAAAGGAATGTAGTCGTAGCCTAGGAAAAATGAAGTTATTTACCCCCGAAGGTATAAGAAAATTAGGTATTTTCACCGAAGACTTTCTCGCAGGTTTTGAAGAGGAAGTATTCCAAAAGTTCTAGCTTTTCTACTTAATAAAAGAGTTGCATTTCCCTTAATTTCTTGGATGCTAGTAATCTAAAGAAAAAAAGTAACTTGGAAATCGTGCGCAATGAGTAGATTGTACAATATATATAACAAAGAAGAGCTGATGCAGCGTTTACATGCAGAGCCATTCCAAAGGAAAACTATATCTTTCTATAGATACTGTAAAATTTTCTCGCCACAAGACTTTAGAGATTCACTATTTTTAGCTTGGGACAAATGGCAGGTCTTAGGTCGTATCTATGTGGCAAATGAAGGCATTAACGCACAGATGAGCATACCTGAAGGAAATTATGAAGCTTTTTTACAAGGTTTACAAGAAGTTCCAGAATTGTGTGATATGCCTATTAAAGTTGCTGTCGAGGATGATGGTAAGTCATTCCACAAACTCGTTATTAAAGTAAGAAAGAAAATTGTCCAAGATGGGATAGATGACCCGAATTTTGATCCGAGTCAGGTTGGAAAGCATATCAGTGCGGAAGAATTTAACCAGTACATGGAAGAACCCGATACGGTAGTTGTCGATATGCGCAATTCTTATGAAAGTGAAGTAGGACACTTCGAAAATGCCGTTTTACCAGAAGCGAAAACTTTTCGGGAGGAGTTACCAGAGGTTTTACAACTGTTGCAGGGGCAGGAAGATAAGAAAATACTACTCTATTGCACGGGTGGTATCCGCTGTGAAAAGGCTAGTGCTTATTTGAAATACCACGGTTACCAGGATGTAAACCAATTGTATGGTGGTATTATCCACTATGCCCATGAGGTTAATCGCAAACATATCCCTTCAAAATTCATTGGTAAAAACTTTGTCTTTGACAATCGTCTG
This sequence comes from Spirochaetota bacterium, assembly GCA_039028475.1. Classification (GTDB taxonomy): domain Bacteria; phylum Spirochaetota; class Leptospiria; order Leptospirales; family Leptospiraceae; genus JBCCIA01. The sequence goes on from JBCCIA010000062.1 coordinate 15,159, forward strand.
GGGGAACGGATCAGCGAGGAGGTCATCAGTAGATGTCATACTTGTGGAACTCCTTGTGATCGCCACATCAACTGCGTAAATGACTCTTGTCATAAGCTTTTCCTCCAATGTGAAGCGTGCTCGGAAAAGTATGATTCTTGCTGCCAGGTAGAGTGCCAAGAAGAATTGCACTTTACAAAAGTAAAAACACAATCTCTTTAAACCTCGCAAGAATATGACCCCACAAGAATCTATGTATACTATTCTGTGCTTTTTTGCTGGAGTAGTAGGGGGACAGCCCCATAAGCAAAAACGTAAGATGGTATTTTTAGCCAACAAGGCTGCTAAGATGCTGCAACTGGTATTTCCTGGTAGTAAGCCAGACTTTGAGATACAGTTGGTACGAGACAATTATTTTAAGTTGCTTACAGAAAACCAAGTTGCTCGTATCAAAGAAAAGTTAGAAGTTGCTGTAAAAACTCTCAAAGAAGAAGAAATTGCTACCAAGTATCGCATTGTTCGTTGTATCCAAGAGCTATTGCAAGAGGGAGGCGCTCCTACACAGCGAGAAGAACAACTGCTCAACTCTCTTATCAAGAAATGGCAATTAGAACCAAATCTATTGAAGAATTATCTAACCTATGAAAAAACTTTGGACTCTCAGGAATCTTATGTAGAAGAAAAGCCTAAGCGGAAAAAGAAAAGAAAAAGACGCTATCGTATTACAGTTTCTCTACTTCTCTTTCTCACCTTTTTTGTAATAGTTACTTTTATCGCTCATAAAGAATTGCTTAGTTTTGCCTCCAGGGTGAAAATAAGTTTTTTTCCCAAGAAACCTCGCAAAGCCGACAAACCAACCATCCCCGTTAAAAAGAAAATTTCTGTTGTGCGAGAAGTGGGCTTCTTGCGTAAGGCTTGCCTACCTAATATAGAAAAGGGCTTATTGTGTGTAGCAGGGGATGGCAAGTTAAATGAGAAAGAAATTTCTAAAATACAGAAAACGGATCTTTCCTATTATATTAAAAATGCACCTATATCGGGGAAGGAATATAAAGAATGTATACGTGCCAAGCACTGTTCTGCTAGTAGACAACAGAGGAAAAAACAGTACTTTCTAAGTCCTACTCGTACGTTGGCTCAACGTTATTGCCATTGGAAAGGTATGGAATTGGCTTCTAAGGAATATATACGCAAGGCCTTTGCAAAAGAAGACCCACGTTTTACCTATCGTTGTATGAGTTATTATGATTATACATACTCTCTTCCTACTTGGATAGAGGGAAGGACTCATCCACAACCCCCAGAATTGCAAAAGCCACGTGCGGAAGTATCGACCCTCTTTCGTGAGATTGAACAAGTCGATTCCTTGAATAAACCTTTGTGTGAAAATCGTTTTCGTTCTCCTGCGAATTGCAAAGATCCTGTTACCTATATCAAGTCGAATGAGCCGCGTGGCTGGATGTTTGTAAAGTATATTAAAAATTTAGCTGGTGGCTATATGGGAGTGGGAGCAGATGCAAATTACTCCTTTATCGCTGCCGCTAGAAGTGAATGGGCTTGGTTATTTGATTTTGACAAGAACATTGTCAATTTACACCGAATGCTAAGAGTTTTGTTACTAGCCAGTGATACGCCTAAAGACTTTGTCGCTAAATTTTCTAAAGCAGAAATTTCTAGTACTATACAATTATTGCAAGCTCACAAAGATAAAAAAAAGATTTTAAATATCTTCCGCAGGTATCGGGTTGTATTGTGGAAACATTATAAGTATTCCTTAGCAAAAAATCCTTATCTTCCAGAATATGGTTGGCTAAGCAATGCAGATTCCTACCGCTATATTCGCCAGATGTATATGCAAAACCGTATTTTGATCGTTTCTGGAGATATGTTGAAAGGAAAAACTATGCGTTCTATTGCAAAGTCTGCAAAGAAAATGCAGATACCTGTCCGAGTCTACTACCCTAGCAATGTAGAAATGTTTTGGGAATTCAACAAAGTTTACCGAGAAAACGTTATGAACCTGCCATTTGACGATAAAACGATTATTATCAGCACAGTAGGAAATTCTTGGCATAGAAAGGGCTATACGGGGGGGTATTGGCATTATCTTGTGCGAGGTGGGATTTATTTCCAGCGTAGGTTGTTAGATACTAAATTTGTTTCCATCAAGCAACTCCAGCTAAACCGTTATATCAGCAAAGAAAATGGAGACCTAAGCATTATTGGTGTCCCATCTTCTGCATCCTTTCCTTGGTAGAGATTGTAAGGCTGCGTGATTATATGTTGCTAGCTTGGAGAGTTTTCTTATTTCTGTTAGCAGCACAAATTTTTGCATTAGAAACTACTGTGCTAGAACAGCTACAATACCAAAAAAAATGCCAAGCAAATAGTGGAGTATGGCGAGAAGGGCGTTGTTTTCGTCTTCCCCTCAGTAAAACTAAAACAAGTATTTGGTTTTCTCCTTATAAAATAGAATGGGAAAGAGAATATAAATTCACCCGAGAATACCAATCGGGGTATTGGAATAAGTTCAATTTTTTTACCTATGCAACAAGCAATCCTAAGATTTTACAAATACAAATACTACCCCAAAAGTCTAAAGATATCTATGGTTTACATATAGGGACGTTTAGTGAATTTTTACGAGGACGTTATCCGGATGAGAGTATACGACATGCTTATTTACGTGGTATAGGATTAGGTTTAACCATTTCGGATGCGGAACTTATAGGAGTCGGGATTGCTGGTTTAGGGATTGCCAACCAAGAGAGTAAGGGTGTTGCAATGGCTCCGTTTACAAGCCAGGCTCAAACAGTTCAAGGTATTACAGCTTCTGGCTTGGTTGCTATTACGCGTCAAGAACTTACAGGTCTTTCTATTTCTGGGGTATTGAGCACTGGAGGGAAAGGCAGAGGAATTTCTTTTGCCAGTGCTTGGAGCGGTTGGTCGTATCATAAGGGTATAACCGCTTCTGGTTTTGTTACTTCCACTACTAGGGAGTTATCAGGAGTTTCTTTTGCTGGCATCGCAAGCGCTGGAAATAAGGGTAAGGGCATTTCCCTAGGCGGTTTGTATAGTGGATGGGAACAATTTTATGGCTTCTCTTTTTCTGCTCTCAAAAATAAAATACATAATTTATATGGCCTTTCTGTGGCTCCTATTAACCAAAGTTCTGCAAATCGCGGTGTGCAAATTGGGATCATTAACTATGCACGTGAAACATCTTACTTACAATTTGGCATACTCAATATATCTCAAAGGAATCTATTTCCTATACTACCC
>JBCCIA010000063.1:0-18335 GCA_039028475.1 Spirochaetota bacterium
CTCAAAAAATAAACAGGCATTACAAGCCCTATTCAGAAACTTTTACATATTTTTTTATATACAGATAATTTTACCATAAATAAATTGGCTCAATTACTGTCATATATGTCTAAAAAAGAGGTAAACGTGAAAATAATAATTATATGTCAATTTATAACACTCTGCTTATTTGTAAGTTGTAGCCCACAACCAAAATCAGATATCAGTTCCCTACTCCTACCCTTAGCTCTATTAGGAGGAACAGAAGGAAGCGTCGGACAAGAACAAAGTGACGAAAATTCTTCTACCACGACATCGACTGGTACTAATAGTGAAAATACAGACACCACTACAGTAAGCAATACAACTCCTGTTTCAGGCAGCAGTGAAAGAACCCTACGTGTGAGCTGGGATGCCAACCGTGAGACAGATGTCAATGCACCTGGTGGTGGTTATAAGGTTTGTTATGACAAATCAAGATATTTTGACGTGAATTCTGTTAGCTGTGAAACTGTTTCCTACGACGGTACTAAAACACCCACAACTGCCAGTATAAAATTGCCTACTGGTAGTTGGTATATCAAAGTAGTCGCCTTTTCTAGCCAAAACTCCAATGGTGGCAAAGCCTCTGATGCCTATTGGGTGAATGTTTATTAGGGAGTTTTTAATGAGATCTATACTAAATATACTAACTATTCTTTTGACCTGTGTCAGCCTCAACCAAACGTTCTCGCAAGCAAAACCAGCTTGGCAAAAATCCTATCAACAACTGCCGCAATATGTGGAGGGAGAAGTTGTTATAAAATGGAAGGCATCTGCTTCAGAAGCAAAAAAACAGTCCTGGTCGGCAAAATCAAGCGACAAGTCTCGACAAAAAAAACGTGTCAATGTCCTAAAACTCAACCGCAAGAAAGAAAAGAAAACAACCCAAGAAATCGTAAAACAACTCCAACAAGACCCTGATGTAGAATACGCCGAACCTAACTATATCTACCACAAGCTAACAGTTCCCAACGACCCAGAATATTCCCAGTTATGGGGAGCAAAAAACTCAGGACAAAGCATCAGCAATCCAAGCTACAACAGCAACAATCCAGGAATTAGCGGCTATGATATGAATTTAGAAGCAGCTTGGGACAAACAAACCGATTGTTCCTCTACTTTGGTAGCAGTAATTGATTCGGGAGTGAACTACAACCATGAGGATTTACAAGACAACTTATGGGATGGCAGCAGTTGTGTGAATGAGTTTGGTTCCTTAATAGCTGGTGACTGCCCACACCACGGCTGGAATTATGTCGATAGCAACAATGACACGATGGACTACGATGGCCATGGCACGCATGTAATGGGAACCCTTGCCAGCATAGGTAACAATTCCTTAGGTGCTACAGGTGTCTGTTGGTCAGCCAAGGTAATGATTGTGAAAGTTTTGGGAAGTTCAGGAGCAACTTCTGCCAATCTAGAAAAGGCGATCCGCTTTGCAGTCAATAACGGAGCCAAAGTAATCAATATGAGCCTAGGTGGTTCTGGTCAATCCAACTTAGTAAAGTCTAGCATTTCAGATGCAAAAAGCAGCGATGTAGTCTTTATTGTAGCAGCTGGCAATGATGGAGAAAATCTCAGTTATACCAGCCAATATCCTTGTGAATACTCTCTAGACAATATTGTATGTGTCGGAGCCTTAGATCAGAAATACAATTTAGCAAGTTTTTCCAATTATGGTTCTAACGCGGTAGATGTTAGTGCACCGGGAGTGAATATCTATAGTCCCTGGGCAGGAGAAGAGCATAGTATTGAGGAAGATTTTTCCAGTTCCTGGATACCCAATGGCAGCGGTGATACATGGGGAGTTTCTAACTGCACTTTGTCAGGTACATCTTATCCAATTTTAGGAGTCCCGAATAACTGCAATAAATTCAATTCCTATAATTCAGGCAGCTACCAGAATAATACAAACTCAGGGATCTACAAAACCTTTACCATCAATTCCGGAGTGGATGCAATCAATCTCAACTTCTTTACAGTGATAGATGTAGAACCAAGTTTAAGCTCTTGTTACGATACATTTCGGGTCAAATACGCCAGTGGTAGTTTGAATCCTTTGGTAAGTGGTACACAAGTTTCAAGCGACCTATGTGGTTCCAAACAATCAGCTTCCCTTTCCTATGATTTATCCGATTGTAAAAATAAGAGCCAATGTAGTATAGGCTTTTCCTTGGAATCAGATTACACTGTTAGCAAAAGTGGAGTCGCAATCGCTGACTTTTCCATTACCATGGTAGATAAAGATGTTACCAATGTTTATAAAATTATAAATGGAACTTCCATGGCAAGCCCCAATGTTGCAGGCATTGCCGCTATGATTCGCAGTTATAATCCGAACTACACCTACAAAGATACGATCGAGGCGATAGAAAATAGTGGCACTTATATGTCCACACTATCAGGAAAGACAAAAACTGCCAGAGCCGTCAATGGCAAACAAGCCCTTGATTATCTTGCCAAGCCAAAAAACCTGCAAGTTAGCTTTGAGTAACTAGCTAGTATCCAATGGCAATAGGGAGGCGAGCAATTGTTCTGCTTTTTCTAAGCTTTCCAAATCCAGTTTTGCTATTGGAGTGATTCCCTTTTCAGTGAAAGCCTGGGACAACTTTCTCAAGTCTGCATTGCCACCTTGCAGGCCAATGCCACACAAACTGACTTCAAAAAATGCAGCTCCGGCCTGTTGGGCAGCGAGTGATTTTTCCACCGCCAAACCGTTTGCATTGTGTAAATGAACACCAATCGGTAGAGAGAATTCATTCTTTAGCAAAGAACAAAAGCTAGCAACGTTTTTGGGAGTAGCATCACCGTTAGAATCTGCCAAACATAACGAGTCAGCTCCAGCCTGTACTGCGGTTGCATAGGCTTCTAAAAGCTCGTCTTCTTTGGCGCGCATCCCATCAAAAGCAGTAAATTGTACAGAACACCCTGTCTGTTTAAGAAGCTCGACAATGCGAGAAATCCTACGCTTTTTTTCGGAAAAATTTGCAGGACTCTGCAAAATATCGTATGGGCCAACAGGATAAAAGGTATGTAAACGTAAATTAGGGATAACTTTGATAAGTTGTTGCAAAGCCGCCTGGTCAAACTCTAAAGGCATAACTAAAACCGCAAAGTCATAAAATTCTGCACCAGATATCTGTTGTAACAGAGACTCAGAAGCAAACTCTTGCAACCAATACTGTACGGAATTTTGCGACTGTGTTAAAGCAGCTAATTCGAAATATCGCATGCCTGCTTGCCAAAGAACAGAAAAAATTTCCTTCCTTTTGTGGTTAGACAAAGAGAAAGCAGCTAAGCCATCTCGTAAAGTAACATCAACTAAACGTAGCATTAGAAAATTTCCCCTGCATTTTATCTTCTACTTCTTCCAATAGAACTTGTAATTTTTCTGCCTGTTTGGCGAGTTTCTCTCCAGTTGCCACATTTTGCCGAGCATTACTGGCATTTCTCTGGACGATTTCTTCAATTTGTCGAATCCCTTGGCTAATAACTTCGAATCCTTCCACCTGCTTTTGGTTTGAATCAGAAAGTACGGAAGCTATTTCATTCACATGTACAGAGCTATTACTGATCTGTTCTAACCTCTCCTCGGCTGCTTTGACAATTGCGAATGTATCTTTTACTTTGGCAAAAATACCCTCTATAACTTCTGAAGTATCCCGAACAGAAGTACTGCTTTTTTGCGCCAATTCACTAACAGAGTTTGCAACTACCGCAAATCCACTACCAAGAGAACCCACCCTTGCCGCTTCAATATCTGCGTTAATCGCAAGCATATGTGTTTGTGAAGCTATGTTGGCAATGATTTGGATTATACGTTTGATCTGTTCTGTAGCTTGAGATATTTTTTCAAAAGAAATTACTAAATTAGACATCTCCGTTTTACCGGCAAGAGTCATCTCTTTCGTGGTACTGGAAAAGTCACTAGTTTTATTCACATTTTGCATATTCATTGCAATATGTGAATTCATATCATTTACAGACAAGTTAATTTCTCCGATGGTTGTTGCTTGTTTGGCAGAACCAGATAATACCACATTAGCTTTCTCTAAGATTTGTTTAGAGGTTATATCAATTTCTTTAGAAACAGAATCGATCTCCTGCAACATACGTGCTGAAAATTGCAGCATTTCTTGGTTTGCCTGTTCTTCTTCTCGTAAACGCTGCATCATAGTTTGGTTGGCTTTTTCATTCTCCGATAATTCTTCAACAAGTTTGCTATTCTTTTCGTGTTGCTCATACGTCTGTCGGTGCAAACCTGAAAAAATTGCGAGTAAATAACCACTGGCGATACAATACCCTAGTAATTTGACTAAGTGCCAAAGCCACCAAGCCGAATCCCAAAGTTTGGAAAACTCAAATAAAATACCGCTCAAACCAAGAAAGAAGCTAAGATAGGCAAACAATATATCATCCATTCTCTTATTTTGCAAATACAGTTGTACAAAACGAAACGAAGCAAACCAAAAAAGAGCACCACCGATAAGATTGAACCCTCTTGCAATAGGAGTAAACGTAGCATCTTTTACCATAAGTGGTAACCAAGCAGGGAAAAAATTTGCAATAAAACCCAAGACAAAAGAAATACAAATAGCAAGAATAATGGGTAATAGGCGTGGAAGTTTAGAGAGAAATTCTTTCGGAAGGCATACGCAAAAGAAAAAAATTCCGCCAAACAACTCTGAAGAACAGTATAGAAACACAAACTCTTGTCCAGGATGGAAGCAAGCATGTAACCCAGCCAGAAATCCAGATGCTAAAAAGCCAGAAGCAAGCCAATAGTACAAAATCGACATATTTTGGTATTTGACAAGCCAGGGAAGCACAACTCCTAAAATAATAGCAACAACAGTTCCAATTGTCTCTACAAAGGTGTGGACAGGTTCTGAGTTAAAGTTTATTCCTTTCCATGTTGTATGGGAAAGGATACTTCCTAAAATAGGAAGTAAAACAAAAAGAAAAAGTAGGAGAAGGTGTATAGATTTTTTCATAAATTAGTAGTACCAAAAGATTCTGTTTTTGCGAGAAAGACACTATACATACTATAAAAATAGCTGGAAGAATTGGCAATTCGCACCTAAATCTTTTTCTTCACTCAGCACTGCTCATAGACTGCAAACAAAGGACAATTTGTCAAATATTTTCCTTCCCTGTATACCAAGCAAACTCTACATACAAATAAAAAAGTATTTGCCAGAAGCAACAATTCAGATTAAACTTGAGACAAAAGTGTAATAGTGGAAAACGGTAATACGAAACATACTACTGACAAGCGAACCTATGGACTTGGATGGCTTTCCTTCTTCCAAGCAAGTCTCTCCCAGCGGATCTCGCTGTGGATCTTCATCAGTATTCTTTTTATTGAAACGCTCATTCTGATTCCTTCTATCCAAAAAAAGGAAAAAGAGATGTTACAACAATTGCAACTTATCTCGAAACAGAAGATTCACGATATACTACACTATTTTCCCAAGGAAGACGCGCGTATTTTTCTAACGAAATACTACCGCATGAAATCAGAATCTTTAATTGGTTCAGCAATCTATACGAGTCAAAACAAGAGGATTATGCATTTTGGAGAAAAAACTCTATCACCAAAGGAAAAACACAAAACCAAATATTGGAATTCTTGGATAAACCGATACTATGACATCGTCGTTCCTATCCAATTGGTGCAAGAGAAATACTACATCAGCTTGCGTTATACAATAGCTCCTATCCAAAAAAAACTTTACAAATATATCCAACGTATTTTTTTACTAGTCGCCCTGATCTCCATTTTTGTAGTTATAACCACAATCATTATCTTACGCTCACTCATCTTGATTCCTATATTCCAACTGCGCAAAGACCTAGTCCATGCAGGTGAAGTTATCCAACAGAATGAAGTCAAAGCCTCTTCCTTCCAATCGCTACAATACAAAAGAAAAGATGAGTTAGCAGATGTTATCGAGGCATTCCGGCAAATGTTTACGCAAGTAAGAAACCAGATCAAAGAAAGAAAATTAGCAGAAGAACAATTATCGCTACTCAATGAGCATTTAGAGAAAAGAATTTTGTACCGTACCCAAGAGTTAGAAGATGCCAACCAAAAACTTATACACAATGCCTTTCATGACGAATTAACAGGTTTAGGCAATAGAACACAGCTTTTACAAGTATTGCAAGCTCACTTCACCGAAAAAAAGCAACAAGAGATGTTTGCTATCTTTATTATTGATTTGGATCGTTTTAAATATGTCAACGATAGTTTTGGTCATGGGTTCGGCGATAAGTTGTTGGTTGCGTTTTCGAACCGCTTAGAAGAGTTCAAGTCTCCAGAAACAACAATTGCTCGTATCGGAGGAGATGAATTTGCCATTTATGTACAAAATGTTTACAATTCAGACCAAGCAATGACCTACGCAAGAAAGATCCACCAACTTATCAGTCGTGCTTTCTATCTTGAAAACCAAGAAATATTTCTTACAGCAAGTATAGGTATCGCAATCCATTCCGAACGCTACCAAAACCCAGAAAGCATTCTAAGAGACGCTGATCTAGTTATGTACCGCGCGAAAGAATTAGGACGCGATCGTTCCGAAGTATTTGGGGCGGAGATGAGAGCCAGTATACTAAAGCGTATACAGTTAGAAACAGAATTACGTCGTGCAGTAAACTCTTTGCAAACACAAGTGCAAAACAATGAATTCCAAATCTACTTCCAACCCATTGTAAAATTAAACGATCATACCATCACCGGCTTTGAAGCCTTGCTCCGTTGGTTTCATCCTAAAAAAGGGATGATTTCCCCAAACGAGTTTATTCCTATAGCAGAAGAAACAGGGCTGATTGTCCCATTAGGATCTTGGGTCTTAGAAGCTATTTGTGAAAAGTTATCATTGTGGATACAAGAATTCCCACATCTCTCTTACTTGCAGTTTAGTATCAATTTGTCAGGCAAACAGTTCCGGCAAAAGGATCTGCCAAACACTATCGAAAACCTCTTACATACTTGGGGCTTGCAAGGACAACAATTCAAGTTAGAGATTACGGAAAGTTCTCTTGTTGATGATCCAGAGTTAGCACGAGAGATATTGCTCAGTCTAAAAAAACAAGACGTTAAGATATCTATGGATGATTTTGGAACTGGGTATTCTTCCTTAAGTTACTTACACCAATTTCCCTTTGATACTCTAAAAATAGACCGTTCCTTTGTCTCACGTTTACAACAAGAAGGAAAAGATATCATTCGTACAATCATTGCTCTTGCGAAAACACTTGGTATGGATGTGATCGCTGAAGGAATAGAAACCAAAGAACAAAATGAAGCTCTCCAACAACTCCACTGTCCCTATGGCCAAGGGTATTATTTTGGCAAGCCCAAAAATGCAAGCGAAACCCAAAAAATCCTACAGCAACTCTAGTAAAATATCTCACATAAGAAAATTTAACTCAAAATGCAACAAAGATAGTTTGACGCGATTTGTGAAAACAATATAGTACAATGAGAAATCTAAAAATAGTACTAGTTGTAAACCAAGTATAGCTACCAAAAGGCGATAGAGATGAGTGAGTATCCTAATAAAGAAGAAATAGAACAACTCTTATTAGAAAACCAAAGGTTGAAACAAGAGATCACAAGTCTAAAGTCGATTGTAAAAATGTACGAAAACTACCAATCCTTTGCAGATAAAGAGATGATAGAAACCAAAAGCGTTCTTTCCGCACAGGACAAAATTCTAGAATTCACTATGGAGGAAAACAATAAATCAAAGCAAACCTTAGAAGCAATGGACGTAACCCAAGAACTCGCCAGAAAAGAAATGCTTCTCAAAAATGAAACCCTGCAAAAAATTCTCAGCATTAGCAAGGAAATCACCAAAATACCCCAGGGAAAAGGACTTCTTGACAAGATCATGCAAGAGGTTATGCAACTTTCTAATGCAAATTTTGGTGCTCTCTTTCTTGTTCTAGAGGAAAAGAAACTCAAACCAAAAACCTTGGTCAACATTTCCAAAGACTACTTTAACAGCCAAGAATTTCAGTTCTACAAAAAATACTTAAAACAGTGCATGCAAGATAGAAGAATCATCGCAACGAAAATCCAAAACGGCAACGATTCTTTGAGTACCTCTGTAGTATGTGCTCCTCTGATTGGGAAAAAATTATCTGGTATTATTTTTCTTACTCTTCATTCTGATTCACAAACGTCCCAGTTTATTGATTTGGAAACTATTGAGCTCTATTCTGCCCAAGCTGCAATTGCTATTGAAAACATGTATTTGTACCAAAATTTAGAAGGAGAAGTTCGAAAAAGAACCATCGAATTGCAAACCAGTTATTCCAGGATCCAAGAGTTATATAGAGAAATTGAACTTGATTTAAAAATAGCGAGAAAGATCCAAACTAGTTTTTTACCGAAGATCCATCGTAATGAAACAAGAGCCTCTTTTGATATCGTTTATCTTCCCACTTCTTATATCGGCGGAGACATCTTTGATATATTCTATAAGGATGAAAATACGATTCGAGTTTTCCTTGCAGATGCGACTGGACATGGCATCCAAGCTGCCCTTATAACCATGCTAATCCTAGGTGAGTACAACCGTATCAAAAATATGATTGGTAGTACGGACAAACTGGCAAAAATTTTGAACTATGAGTTTTTTATCAAATTTAGCCATCTTACTGGTCTGTTTTCGTTTATTTTACTAGACATCAATTTTAAAAGCAGAAAACTAAATTTTGTTTCAGGAGGTCATCCCGGACAATTTTTTATCCACAAGCAAAAGGTTATCGAATTAGAGAAAACAGGAAGAATTATTGGTCTTTTAGACAACTCCACCTACAAAACAACTACTCTCGATTTTTCTCCAGGTGATAGAATCTTTCTTTTTACAGATGGAATCTTTGAAGAGACAAACAAAGATAACGAAATTTTTGGTGAGCTAAGGTTGAAACAGGTGGTAGAAAAACATATAAACGAACCTTATAACCTCATCCTCAGCCATGTCATGAAAGAAGTCTACGAATTTACCGAATCAGTAGGTTTGCTCGATGATCTTACCATGTTGTTTATAGAGTTGTGATAGATTTCTGAAAGACTTTAAAAAACCTACTCCTAATAGCTAATATTACAAAAAAAGTTTTATAAATCTTAGAAAAATATGATTTACTTTTCATAACCAGCCATCATAATAGTGTGATCAACGGACGTTTCAAAGAACTCTTTTCTCACTTGCATATAACTGGTATCTCGGAAAAAAGCATTTTTCTTCTCTTCACTGGGAAATTGGATTGTAAATACACGGTTTACCTTTTCGTTGCCTGGAGATTTTAACACTTCGGCAATTTTCAAATCATATACAAACTGCCCACCGTATCCATTGAGAATGGGTACCATTCCATCGCGGTATTTCTGGTATTTTTCCTCATCTGTAACATTCACACCAACTAATATTTCAAACATTGCTTTCTCCTTTTTGTTTTTTTTTACAAGACCACTTGTGCAATTAAGCACTAGCAGTAATGACACAGCTAGACTCATTGCAATTTTTGTCTGTAACATTTTAGTCTCCAGTCCTAACTGCATTTTGGTAGTTAGCTAGAGACTCAGGAAATTCAATGGAGCCGTGGTGGTGCAATTGGCGGAACCGTTCTCCCACTTGCACAAAGCACCTTGAAGTTCTAATTTTCAATTCGACTTGTCTGCCAGCAAGTTTGAAGTAGCCCCTTTCTCTTCCGACAGCCTGGAAAGAACCATCCATTTCAAAAATGGTAAAATCATAGTATTCGACATAGACCTCCGCAGGACTATGAAAGATTTTTTCATAGACCTGTTTGATTTCAGAGCAACCTCTCTTAATGCCTCCAAGAGGATTAGACATAGATGCATGTGGAGAATCATACCAATTTTGCAGCATCAATTCCATGTTTTTTGAATTAAAGGCGTTGTAAAACTCAACCAAAGAGCCAATAGGACTTTTCGTAGTATAGCCTTCTTCCTTACCTGTAATCACATCTATTGCTTTCATAAAAATTCACCCTAGCCTCTGCACAATCTCTTACAGTATTAAGATTGTCGGTTAAGCTAACGATACAATACAATGAATTATAAAGATAATTATGTTCTCAAATTAAGATGGTTAAATTATGGAATTCCAGCAACTTAAATATTTTCTTACGGTAGCAGAAGAGGGAAATCTCACTAGAGCTTCTAGAGTTCTACATACGGTTCAGTCCAACACTACGGCAAAAATCCAACAATTGGAAAGAGAATTAGGGCATTCCCTATTTATTCGTACAAAGAAAGGAATGACTCTAACTGAACGTGGACTGTCACTTATTACCTATGCCAGGTCAATTTTAGAAATAGAAAATAACATCAAGAAGGAAATGGAAAGTAAGTTGGAACCAAAAGGAAGTCTATCTATTGGAAGTTTGGATACTTTTATAAGGATCTATCTCAAAGGTATCATTCCCCAGTTCGTACAATCTTACCCTGAAGTAGAACTTGCAATTAGCACCGGATTTAACCTGATACTTTTGCAAAGACTCAGGAATGGCGAGATTGATTTAGCCGGAGTTGTTGGTGAAATGGAAAGCAAAGAGTTTGAAATAGTTTTCCAAAAAAAAGAGAAAATGGTTCTGTTGGCTTCTACAAAAATAGAAGATAAGCATCCCCTACTCATCCTTGGTCCAGATTGCTTTTTTGGCCAAACACTTAGAGAGTATTTCCATCACAGCAGAAAAGTTCTCCATATTTCCTCTATAGAATCCATACTAACGTGTGTTGCATCTGGAATAGGGGTTACCTTATTGCCCAAAACTCTGATTCCCACTCAATACCAATATTTGATCCACAAGAATATAAAAGAAAGTTGTAGTTACCAATTGATACGAAAAAAGAAAAGACCTAAAAGTATCAATGAAAAAAATTTTGTAGATTTAGTACAAGCTCGCCCGTAATATTCGCAAGGATACATACCAGGTTTGGCACAAAAGATAAGTATGTGATTTTAACTTTGAGAAGAAAGATTCGATACCTCTTTCGCTATCGTTCTCATAGCATTTGTCAATTGGCTCAACTCGCTTTGTTGGATGATATAAGCTGGCATAATATAGAGGAGCCTACCAAAAGGGCGTATCCATACTCCAAGTTCGACGAGTCTTGGTTGGACCCAGTGCATATCGACAGGCTCTTTTAGTTCGACCACCCCAATAGCACCTTTGACTCTAACGTCTTGGACTGCCGCTAGGTCTTGGCAATCGTATAGTTCTTGCTCAAGTTGTTTTTCAATATTTGCGACACCCTCTTGCCAATTTTGTTGTAGCAATAATTCAATACTTTTATTGGCAACTGCACAAGCTAAAGGATTTGCCATAAAAGTTGGCCCATGCATTAAGTTGCCACTTGCTGATGCAGAAATACCATTGGCAATATCCCTAGTGGTAATTGTAGCAGCAAGAGACATATAGCCACCAGTGAGTGCTTTTCCCAAGCATAGAATATCGGGACAAACTCCGGCTTGCTCGTAGGCAAACAAAGTTCCAGTTCTACCAAAACCAGTAGCAATCTCATCAAATATAAGTAATACCTTATGTTTTTCACACAGAGCTTTGACCTGGCGCAAATACTCTGGGCAATAGAATCGCATACCACCTGCACCTTGCACAATAGGCTCTAAAATAACAGCAGCAATTTCATGACTCTCTACTTCTATCTTTTCTCGAAACGCGGCAGTATCTTTGTCTTGCCAATCCTGGTCTTTCTTACAGGTAGGCGCTTCTACAAAAAGCTGTTCTGGCAAAACTCCTTGGAACATCGAATGCATGCCATTCACCGGGTCGCAAATAGACATAGCCGCAAATGTATCCCCATGATAACCACTGCGGATCGTTAAAAACTTATTCTTCTTGGACAAGCCCCTACCCTGCCAATATTGCAGAGCCATTTTTAAAGCGACCTCAACAGAGACAGAACCTGAATCGGCAAAAAATACACACTCTAAAGGATCTGCTGTAATTTCGACTAACTTTCTTGCCAGATCAATCGCAGGTTGGTGTGTCAAGCCACCAAACATTACATGTGACATTTTATCTATCTGGGCATGACAGGCTATATTCAATTCGGGGTGGTTGTATCCGTGGATTGCCGACCACCAAGAAGACATCCCATCAACGACCTTCTTTCCATTAGCCAAATGCAATAGAACTCCATCAGCAGATTCTACTGCAAATACGGGTGTAGGTTGGTTGAGGTTGGTATAAGGGTGCCAGATATGTTGTCTATCAAATTGTAAATCTTTAGTAGAGATAGTCTTTGGTGAAAATTCCATTAAAATAGCATAGTTTGGGGTGAAGTAAAAAAGTCATTCCAATAAAAAAGATTTTTATCAGCTTTATACTATAAATAAATCTTAATTCATATCTTGACAATCATTAGATTTTGATTATTATAGTTTTGCATATCATAGAAAAAGCCTAAAATTTAATGAATTTGAGCTAGAACGGATAAGAAATGATCTCCTTAAAAAACTATTCAGTAACCCACGAGTTATCCAGCAATATAAACCAAAAAGTCTATCGTGCACAGAGAAAAGCAAACAAGGAAAAAGTCATCCTAAAAATTCCACAAATAGACGCTTTCAATGTGCAAACATTTCCCATCATCAAACACGAGTTTGAAATCAACCAAAAAATACCCTCAAAATACATTATCAAGGCGATAGAATTAGACTATGATCACGAAGTTCCGATTTTGGTCTTAGAAGATATTGGAGGCATGTCTCTCAAACATTTTCTGAAAAAGAGAAACTTTTCCCTATATACTTGCCTATTACTCATGATCAAGCTGACCAAAGCCTTAGGCGAAATCCATGACTTTGGCATCATCCACAAAGACATCAAGCCAGAAAACATGATTCTCAACCCAAACACGGGCGACATTCGCATTACAGACTTTGGCATTTCCTCCCTTTTGGCCCAAGAGAACAGCGAAGCCAAAAATCCAGAAAAGTTAGAGGGAAGCCTAGCTTACCTCTCTCCAGAACAGACCGGCCGTATGAACCGCTCGATTGACTATAGGAGTGACTACTACTCTTTGGGTATTGTTTTCTACGAAATCTTAACCCTACAGCTACCCTTTTCCTCCAAAGACCCCTTAGAACTTGTCCATTGCCATATCGCCAAAAACCCAACTCCACCAGAGCAAATCAACCCACAAATCCCACCAGTCGTATCGGAAATTGTTCTCAAGTTGATGGCAAAGTCGGCAGATGACCGTTATAAAAGCCAACCAGGGCTTCTTGCAGACTTAGAAGAGTGCCTAAACCAGTACAAAACGAACAAAATAATAAAAGACTTTCCACTGGCCAGGTTTGATATATCTACAAAATTCCAACTAGCCAAAAAACTGTATGGACGTGACCAGGAGATCGAGCAGCTGATCCAAGCCTACGATACTTCTGCAAAAGGAGTGCCGATGTTTCTTTTGGTGGGAGGATACTCAGGTATGGGTAAATCGGCTCTAGTAAATGAGATCCACAAACCTGTTGTAGAAAAAAGGGGTTACTTTTTAACAGGAAAGTTTGACCAATTCCAAAGGGACATTCCCTACAGTGCTTTTCTTGCAGCCTTTCAAAACTTAACACAACAAATATTGACTGAAACACCAGAAAAAATCAGCAATTGGAAAAGTCGTATCCAAAAAGGTTTGGGGCAAAACGCCCAGGTAATGCTCGATTTGATCCCCGAACTGCGACATTTATTAGACGAAGTTCCAGAGATTTCTGAATTGGCTCCCACAGAAGCGCAAAACCGTTTGGAAAATACCTTTCTCCACTTCATCAAGACCATTGCACAAAAAGACTCTCCTATTGTACTATTTTTGGATGATGTCCAATGGGCAGATAGTGCCAGCTTTCTCTTACTAAAAATCCTTCTCACCGGTCTGGCCGAAGGGTCCATTTTGATCATATCAGCCTACCGCAACAACGAGGTCAACCAACACCACCCTCTGATAGGTCTTTTGGATGAACTCAAACGACAAGGCAAACCACCCATTGAGATCTCACTTTCCCCTTTACTAGAAAAAGATATAAAACAACTGCTCGCCGACTCGACACAAAGACAGGCGGAAGAGACAGGAGAACTCGCCCAACTTGTCAAAGCAAAAACCGAAGGTAACCCTTTCTTCGTCGGCGAATTTTTAAAAGACCTCTCCAAACGTTCCCTTTTAAAAATCGAGAAGGGCGAAAAGATTTGGAGCTGGAACCTAAAAGATATCCAAGCACTGAGTTATACCGACAACGTGGTGGACATCCTTATTGAAAGAATACAATCCTTGTCGCAAGAAGCACAAAACATCTTAAAGTTAGCTTCTTGTTTGGGAGCCACGTTTGTTTTAAGTGAATTGGTGGTTGTAAGTGAAATGGATAGTGACACCTGCATTGCTACAATCTGGGAGATCTTACGTGAGGGCATCATAAGCCCCATAGGTGAAACAGCAAGCCACTTACAAGTGCTCAAATTCCAACCAGCAGAGAAAACGGGGTTTGATCTAAAAAAATTGAGCTTCCATTTTATACACGATAAGCTCCAACAAGCAGCAAACCAATTGATTGCAGAGGAGGATAAAGTCCAGATCCATTACAGGATTGGTAGCTACCTTCTCCACAATTACAAACAACAAGAAAAGAACAAGAAAGGAGAGGCGGATGTACTGGTACAAATTGTCAGCCATTTGAACCTAGCCCATTCGATCATTGGCTCCAAAAAAGAAAGGTTTGAACTGGCACAATTGAACTCGCAAATTGCCAAAAAAGCAGAGAATTCAGCGGCCTATAGCTCGGCCTTAGATTTACTGCACCAAGCCATATCCCTCTTACCTGAAAACTCCTGGGAAGAAGAGTATTCTTTCTCTTATGATCTGTACATACGTCTGGCACAATGTTCGTATATTTGTGGGGACTTTACCAAGTCAGAAGAACTTTTTTCTGTGCTCTTGCAAAAGGCAAAAAACTCTCTGGATAAGGCGAAAGTCTATGAAATACAAGTGGTACAATTGGCCAACCAAAACCAATTGAAGAAGGCGGTAGATCAGGGTTTAAAAGGCTTGAAACTTTTCCACGTGGACATCGGAAAGTCTCCTTCTTTGCCAAGAGTTTTAGCAGAAGTGACCCAGGTATGGCGGTATCGCAAGGGAAAAGCTATTGAAAGTCTAATCGACTTACCCAGAGCGACAGACCCAAATACAATCATGATCTCTCGTCTTCTCAACCACTTAACCTCTCCCTCTTATGGAACAGATCAAAACCTTTTTGCTCTCATTGTTGTCAAAGCCGTAATACTAGCACTCACAAAAGGTGTAACCGAATACTCTGCTTATATGTTTGGTCTATACGCAGCTCTAGTAGGTTCCAAATTATTCCTCTTTTCTGCTGGCGAAAAATATGGCAAGTTAGGCGTTGCAATGAGCGAGCAGTTCTCTAACTTAGCCCAGAGGTGCCGTGCCAACTTTGCTATGGGAACTTTTGTGTATGCATGGACAAACCATTCCTTAGACAGTTTTTCCTATTCTTTAGAGTCGTTTCGTCTAGCACGCGAGACGGGAGAAAATGTCTATAGCTGTTACTCTATAGTCGAATACTGTAGTAAGTTGATGTCGGTGGGAAAGAATCTCGAAGAAACGCAAGACATAATAGGAAAGTATACCGAATACGTAGTGAACCATGTCAAAGACCGTTGGATTGGTACTCTAATGTTGGCGATGAACCAATCTCTGCTTTGCCTTTTGGGAAAAACGCGGGATAAACTATCTCTAAATACCGAAAATTTTGATGAAGAGAAATATGTCCAAGAAATCAACCAGGAAGGCGAAGGACAGATGAATTGGTACCACACCAACAAAGCCAAGATTTTTTTCCTATACGGTGAATATGAAAAAGCCCTAGAAATGCTGAAGATTGCCAACGAAAAGATGGTCTACTCTTTTGCAACAATAGTTACTGCTGAGCAAAACTTCTACCACAGCCTCACCTTATGTGCCCTTATGAAAAAGAATCCTTCCAAACGCATAGTATACTTAGCCAAAGTTTCCTTGAACCAAACATTTTTAAAGATCTGGTCTATCTCTGCTCCTGAAAACTTTTTGCACAAGTACTACCTAGTAAAGGCGGAAGTGTACCAGGTAAAAAAGAAATACAAACTGGCAAAAAAATACTACGATAAGGCCATCCAGGAAGCACACGAAAGGGATTACTACCAAAACGAAGCCCTTGCAAATGAGCTAGCAGCGCAATTCTATGAAAACTTCGAACAAACCAAGGCTTCTAAGGCTTATATTACGGACGCCTTCCAGGGTTACGCTCGCTGGGGAGCCAGTCATAAGATGAATGATTTGAAACAACAGTGGAAGCAGCAGATCCTAAACCTCAAGCTGGACTATTCGACCAGTACCATTTCCAAAACCATTACCGCTACTACCAATCTAACATCTATAGGTAGCTCTGGTTCCGCTGCCATCTTAGATATATACACTATTATGAAAGCATCGCAGATAATTTCCGACGAGATGCGCATTTCCAGCCTACTAGAAAAAATGATCGAAATCCTCATTGAAAACGCAGGAGCAGAAACTGGTTCCTTTCTCCTCAATAAGCAAAACAAGCTCTTCCAAGAGTCTTCTAGTAAGATCAACTCAGGTAAAACTCTAGTGGATATGAATACTCCTTTGGAAGAGTCGAAAAACCTTCCGATAAGCCTCATTCACTATGTGGCACGAACACAAGAGACTCTAGTCATACCCAATGCAATGAACCACCCTCTCTTCAAATCCGACCCTTACATCCAGTCGGGGAAAATTCGCTCTATTTACTGTATGCCCATTCTCTACCAAACCAAGTTATTTGGCATTGTCTACTTAGAAAACAACTTGACAACCGATGCGTTTAGCACTTCGAGAACCCAGATGTTGCAAATGCTCTCCTCGCAAATTTCCATCTCCTTGAATAACTCTACCCTCTACACCAATATGGAAAGAATGGCGAATAGTTTTTCACGTTTTGTGCCAAAAGAATTTTTAGAACATTTAGGGAAAAAGAGAATTATGGACATCAACCTTGGAGATGCCATGCAACACAAGATGACGATTCTCTTTTCCGATATCCGTGGCTTTACCAGTCTCTCGGAAACTATGGATGTTCATGACAATTTCAATTTTCTCAACTCCTACCTACAACGGATGGAACCTTTGATCCAAAAGCACAATGGCTTTATCGACAAGTTCATCGGAGACGCCATTATGGCACTTTTTCCGCAAGACGCTATCAATGGGCTGAAGTCGGCCATTGCTATGAAGCTGCACCTAAAGTTGCTCAACCAGGAACGGCTCAAGAAGAACTACCAGGCAATCAACATAGGTATTGGCTTGCACGTCGGTGACGTTATGCTGGGAACCTTGGGTTCGAAAAACCGCTTAGAGACAACTGTAATTGGAGACACCGTAAATCTGGCGAGTCGTTTGGAGGGTCTTACCAACCTAATGGGTACTAAGATCATTGTTTCCGAGAGTATCGTGTCGTCCTTAGGGAAAAATCACTCGTTCCAGTTGAGAAGCCTAGGACTTGCGCAGGTACGTGGTAAAGAGATTCCTATCCAAATTTACGAAGTTATAGACGAAGACCCCACTCCTCTATTGGAGAAAAAACTACAAACCTACGAAAAGTTCCAAGAAGCCATTCACTTGTACCAGAATAGAGATTTTGAGAATGCGCAGAAGCTGTTTGCAGACATCCTCGCGGTATTCCCCGAGGATGTTCCCTCCAAGCAATATTTAGAATCTTCTAAAATTCTCATGCAAAATGAACCCAATACAAAGCTGACCATTCACATCCGTGGAGGGGATTATATCAGCTTGTTAAAAGGAGGAAGATATCCTAAAACATTTATGTTTGTGGCGGATTCCAACAGGGAGTATAGCATCAATCTTGCCCGCAAAATGGCTTTCAGGTATTCGCCTTATTCTGATAGGTCCAAGAAAGAAAAAACACGACCGCTTGCAAAGAAAACCGGCAAAACCGGTTTGGTGAATGGCATTGAGTGTGAGATATATAGTGTACGCACAGAGGACACCCAATTTATGTACTATGTACATGATGATTACAAGATAGATCCAGGATCCTTTCCTAAGAAAATCAGGGCAAGGCCCTTTTTCCTCGTTCCAGGACTAGAGGGAAAAATCCCATTGAAGGTGGTGAAACGCCAGAAGCAGCTGACGGTTACCCAGGAAGTAAAAAATATCAAGGCACAGGCGTTTAACCCTAAAC
>JBCCIA010000064.1:0-18319 GCA_039028475.1 Spirochaetota bacterium
AATCAAAATCGTCTTCTGAAACAGCTTGGAGAATCTTATCCATCAAACAAGTCACATCCGCACAAGCATGCAGTGTACCACCGGTGATGTTGGCAACAAACGCCTTGGTATTCTCATCTCCAATGATAAGTAGAGCACCATCGAAATCTCCTGTAGGTTTGGTTTCTGTAGTAGTTGTGCTACCTACGTCTAACGATACTGTCGAGGATACGCTTACCGATTTTGTTTCTGTTCCACCTGTAGTACTGCTAGAATCTGTGACCGTAATGGTTCCACTTCCAGATACATTGGCACCTGCATTGCCGGCTCCATAAAGAGTAGCCGTTGCAACTGCACTTCCAGCTGACTTTCCAGTTACCAAACCTTTCTCACCATCCACATTGCCTACTACAAAGTAAGTTGTATCACCAGAACCTGTATTTGGTGTCCAGGTGACCTGGTTGGTAATGTCTTCGGTAGAACCATCGGAATACGTTCCTGTCGCTGTTAGCTGCGCAGTAGAACCTTTAGCTACTGAGGTACTGCTTACTGCTATCGAAGTTAGAGATTTTACAGAGACTGTAGCTGCATTACTTGTAACTCCTGAAAGAGTCGCTGTTACAGTAGAATCTCCCGCAGATTTTCCATAAACGGTGCCATAGTCAGAAGAACCACCGCTTACCTCAGCTATACTGGTATCGACAACTTGGTTCCAGGTTACGGCGGAGGTCACATCTTGGGTAGAACCATCCGAGTATGTAGCAGTTGCTGTAAGTTGCTTCCCAGAACCAGCAGATACAGTTACATTGGAAACGGCAATAGAAGTTAATGTTCTCTCGGCGACAGCGAGTGTCGCAGTTGCTGTTTTGCCACCAAAAGATGCTGTGATGGTAGTGCTTCCTACGGATACACCACTGGCTTCCCCTTCGCTTCCTGACAAATTGCTCATGCCAGCAATAGAAATAGCAGAGGATGTCCAAGCCGCGGAACTGGTTACATTCTTAGTTGTACCGTCTGAGTAGGTGACAGTTGCGGTGTAGTTTTGTTTGGTATTTTTGCCAATTGTTGTAGTTCCTGAAGGTGAGATGCTCAAAGAGCTAACAGTGGAGGAGTCTACTACGGTCAAAGTAGAGCTAGCACTGATTCCATTGTAAGTTGCAGTAATGCTTGTACTACCTGCTGATTTCCCTGTCGCTAAACCAGTATTGTTAGTAGAAGAACCTGTTTCAATGGTTGCAATATTGGTATCACCTGTAGACCAGGTAACGCTATCTGTAATATCTTGCGTAGAACCATCAGAAAAGGTAGCAATCGCTCGATAGGTCTTAT
This sequence comes from Spirochaetota bacterium, assembly GCA_039028475.1. Lineage (GTDB taxonomy): Bacteria > Spirochaetota > Leptospiria > Leptospirales > Leptospiraceae > JBCCIA01. Next base: position 1,309 of record JBCCIA010000064.1, read on the forward strand.
TGCCATTTATAGTAATTGTGGTATCCGAATCAATCGAGATCGAAGTTAGAGTAGCAGCTGTCACAGTAATATCTCGCGTACCACTGATACTACTATACGAAGCTGTAATCGTTGGTACTCCAGCAGCTACACCCGTTACCGAACCTTTGCTAGTAGAATTGTCAACAGTCGCTTGCCCCGTATCGGAAGAGCTCCAATCAGCAACCTTGGTCAAATCAACTGTAGTTCCATCTGACATAGTACCAATCGCAGTAAATTGCACGGGAATGGCAGTCCCCGAAGCAACCGAAGCAGATGGATTGGGCCGCACGACTTCTATACTGACTAGAGTCGCAGTGGTAACGGTTAAATTCCCAGTCCCTGAGATGTCGCTCAAAGTTGCGGTGATCTGGATGCTTCCTGTAGAAACCCCTGTCACTTCTCCCGTATTTGCTACAATTGTTGCAACTGCCGTATCACCGCTAGACCAGGTTACATCTTTAGTAATATCACGTGTATACCCATCGGAATAAATCCCCATCGCTGTGTAGTCTTGTGGAATTCCGACTGGAATGCTACGGTTTGCCGGTTCTACCGAAATAGATAGCAGACCTTGTGAGGCCACACTAGTACTGGAACCATCGCTCGTGACTTCCCCTCCCGAACCATCAAAAAGAGGTATCGGGTATTTCTTCGTTTTAGAACAACTTACCGCGAGTAGCATGGCTAAGGCGGTCATCAATATCCTTTTCATAAAATCATCCCTCTATACATTTATCCTGTATATAAAGGACTATACATTTTGGAAATTTATTGCCTTTTTTTAACTTTTATGAAAATTTAGAAATAATTTATAGATTTATTCGGCTTTTTCCCCTGTATCCCTCTTGCCCAAGGGTAAGGTAAAGTAAAAGATTGTCCCCACTTCTTTCAGAGTTTCCATGAAAATTTCACCGCCCTGTCTCTCTACCAGTTCTTTGCATAGGATGAGACCAAAGCCACTGCCCTTCTCTCCGCTGGTACCACGGTGTGATATCTTTTCTCGCAGAGAGAAGAGTTTGTTTTTGTGCTCTGTAGAGATCCCTACTCCACTATCTTGCACATAAAATAGCATTCTATCCTGCTGCTTTTCGCTTCCTATGGATATTTTTCCCTGGCGTGGAGTAAATTTGACAGCATTGGAGAGCAGGTTACGTAGTATGGTTCGTAGCATATTGAGATCGGCGTATACGATATGATCGATGGGGCTCTGGTTGTGAAAGACGATTTGTTTCTCTTGTATGGCTGGGTGGTACAATTCTGCAACCTCCTCGACTACGTCAATAGCATAGAGATTCTCTTGTTGTATCTTTTGCTCACGCATTTGCGAATTAGCCCATTGCAGCAGACTTTCTAAGAGTTGGAAAACTTTCTCAGCCGATTCTAGCAAAGTTTTGGTATAAAGCGGTAATTGTTTCTTCAGATTCTCTTCACTGCTTGCATGCATAGCTCGAACCAAGGAGAGCAAACCACTGAGAGGACTGCGTAAATCATGTGCAATGATGGTAAAAAACTTATCTTTTTCCTGATTTGCTTCTAATAACTCTTGGTTGAGCCATTCCAACTCCACTGTTCTTTCTCGCACATTCTCCTCTAAGTTCGTACTATATTCTTTTTCTTTTTGCAGATTTGTGTTGATCTCTTGGATGACCCTTGCCTGGTAATAGCTATTCTTCTTCTGTTCCAGACTCATTTTATCACCAATTGCAATCGACAAAAGTAACATTTGCATACTTAAACCAAATTCAAGTCCATATTGAAATTGGCGCATATAAATTCCAAACAATGGGAAAAACTCCATCAGAACCAATACAAAAATGGGAAAAAAGGAAACCAGAAAGAATCGAGCTTCTCGGATACCGCCATACCAAGCCAAAAAGCCAAGTAGCGATGCATAGAAGAGAATAACCGAGATACATATTGCCAACAATAGCGGATAGATATGGTTGAGAGCAAATTGTACAGCCAATACCATAGAGACACAAGCAAGTAAAATGCTGTACGAGCGGCTCCAAGCTGGAAAATTCTGCTTTGCAGAAAGTAGTTTTTTAGTGAAGAGGACATGCCAAAGAGAAATAAAAAAAACGAGTAGCAAAAAAATTCCCTGCAATTCGGGCATACTCAATGGACGGAAAAAATAGAGATGTAAGTTATTTTTTAATAGGAGAAAAACGACAAAACTGCAGGAATACAAAATATAGTAGATGTACAAACTCTCTTTTAAAAAGAAAAACAAACAACTATTTACCAACAACATGGCTAATATAATACCCAATAAGACACCTTGGATATTATCTTCCCGGCTTTTGTATAAGAAATAATTACTTCTAGGCATCATAGAAAAGGAATATCTATATTTGTAACTACTACGCAAATGAACATATATTATTTTAGTTTCCGCAGCAGCAAGATTTATTGGAATGATTTGTAAAGGAGAGTGTAACTTTCGCAGGCTTAAGGGAATTGTTCTACCCACAGACGTTTTTTCATAGCCACTACCTGTTTGTACATAAAAGTCTAGGAAAGGATACTCTGAATTGTTTTGTTCCAGAATCCATGCAACTGGTTGTGAAGAAGGATTTTGTATAGAAAATTTGAGCCAAAAATCGGTTGTCCAAGGGTGGGCAAAGGTACCAGGAGCCAAAGAACGAAAGGGCAAGCTCTGCTTGGACTCATAGCGCAACAGCTGCCGGATACTAGCAAAATAGGGTTTTTGCAAATAAGCCTGTACGCTCTGTATGTTTACTGTTGCAGAAGTGCTTACATCATAGCTATGGCTTGCAGTAGCAAAAAGAAAGGAAAAGTTGGCAAAAAAAAACAGCAGAATGAAAAGTAACAATTTGTATATGAATTTCATCCCACTGCTTTCACTCAGCTTTAGGAAGCTTTTGCTCTCTTCCTCATGGTAGGGTCTAAGATTTTTTTGCGCAGACGCAAGTTGTCTGGGGTAATTTCCAATAACTCGTCTTGATCCAAGAATTCGATCGCTTGCTCCAGGGACATTCTACGCGGCGGAATGAGTTTGATCGCATCATCTGCTCCACTAGAACGGACATTTGTCAGCTTCTTTTCTTTCACTGGGTTTACTTCTAAATCATTTTCGCGCGAGTTCTCGCCTATGATCATACCTGGGTATACGGAGATAGCTGGGTCGATAAATAGGGTACCTCGCTCTTGGATTTTCCACAAGGCATAGCCGGTAGTAGCACCTGAGTCCATAGATACCAAAGCTCCGTTTTTACGTCCAGGCATTTCTCCTTTAAATGCGCCATATTCCGAAAAACGGCTTGTTAGCACCCCTTCTCCCCTGGTTTCTGTGATAAAAAAGCCACGAAAACCGATAAGTCCCCTAGTCGGTATCGTATACTCTACCCGAGTAATACCAGAGGCTTTTGCATCCATTGCTGTCATTTCGCCCTTTCTACGGTTCAATTCGGCGATGATACTTCCGGTGTATTCATCCGGCATATCCATAACCAAGGTCTCCATAGGCTCTTGCTTCTCACCGTTTTCGCCTGTTTTGAGAATCACCTCTGGTCGGGATACCTGCAATTCATAGCCCTCACGGCGCATCGTTTCAATCAAAATAGATAGGTGCAACTCGCCGCGCCCCATAATTTTGAACCTGTCTCTGTCTTCCGTTTCTTCCATACGCATAGCGACATTGGTCTGTAACTCTTTTTGCAACCGCTCTTTTAGGTTGCGCGTAGTGACATACTTACCTTCTTTGCCAGAAAAAGGAGAGTTGTTGACCATAAAGAACATCGAGACAGTGGGTTCATCGATGCTGATGGCAGGGAGTGGTTCGTTCTTTCCCAATTCGCATATGGTATCGCCAATAAAAACCTCTGGAATGCCAGCAAGAGCGATAATATCTCCCGCTTTGGCAACATCTACCTCGTTTTTGCGTAGGCCTTCAAAATCATACAGCCTGGTGATTTTATGGTTGGATAAACTGCCGTTGGTTTTGTTGAGAGTGATTTCTTGGTTTTTCGCTATGCTTCCCTCATAGATCTTTCCGACAGCAATACGACCAACATATTCGTTGTAATCTAGGGTAGTCACTTGGAATTGTAGGGAACGCTCCGCATCACCGCTCGACTGAGGGACATGCTGCATAATGGTATCCATAAGTGGTTGTAAGTTCTTACCAGGAGCCTCGGAAACATCTTCTACCGCCCAACCCAATTTGGCAGAGGAATAGATGATGGGAAAATCCAACTGCTCATCCGTTGCTCCTAAATCAGAGAATAGGTCAAAGACCATATCGACGACTTCGTTGGGACGGCTACCCTCCCTATCGACTTTATTGACCACAAGAATTGGCTTATGACCCAATTGTAGCGATTTTCCCAAAACAAAGCGGGTCTGTGGCATAGGCCCGTCAAAGGCGTCTACCAAGAGCAAGGAACAGTCGGCCATTTTCAAAACCCGCTCTACTTCTCCACCAAAATCTGCGTGGCCTGGTGTATCGATGATATTGATTTTAGTATCTTTGTATTTTACAGATGTATTTTTAGCTAGTATGGTGATTCCACGTTCCTGTTCGAGATCGTTGGAGTCCATGATCCTTTCTTTTGCCTCTTTTTCTGTGATGGCACCTGTTTCTTTCAAGATGCAATCTAAAAGGGTAGTCTTGCCATGATCCACATGGGCAATGATACATATATTGCGAATGTCCATGATGACCAATAATTTTTAAACACGTTTCTTGTCCATTTATTCCTTGACCAAAGATAAGAAAAATAAAACGTTGTATACTACTCTAAAAGAACAGGAAAGACCATGTTTGCTATTATCAAAATAGGTAACCAACAATTCAAAGTAGCAGAAAACCAAGTATTTTTGGCGCAAAAAACGGGCCAGGAAGTAGGCAGTGAATTCGAAGCAGAAGCCCTACTCCTCGCTGGTGACAACAAAGTGAGCATTGGCTCCCCCGAAGTGGGCGAAGCTAAGGTAAAATTGCAGGTTCTCGAAGACGTCAAAGGCAAAAAAATCCACGGCTTCAAGTACAAACGCCGTAAAAACTACCATAGAAGCTGGGGCCACAGACAACAACTACAAAAACTAAAGGTCACTCACATCTCTCTTTGATCGAGGTTTCTTTATTTTCTGAAAACGCGCTCTACATAGGTTTACAAGTTTCTGGCCACGCTCCGACAACTTACGGAGCCAAGGGGCAAAACATCCTGTGTGCAGCAGTTTCAGTATTGGTGCAAACCCTGCACCTACACTTTACAAAAAAAGGACTCATAGACAGAGATAGAGTAACAAAAGGCTTTTTAGAGTTTTCCCTGTTGTCTACGGATAGGTTGACACAGGAATCATTTGAATTGTTGCTTACAGGCATTGCAGATTTACAATTGCAATACCCAGAAGAAATCAAAATTCATAAATAAAAGAAAAGGAGATACAGTATGGCACATAAGAAAGGGGGCGGGTCCTCTAAAAACGGTAGAGATTCAGAATCGAAACGCCTGGGACTGAAAAAGTCAGGTGGGCAAATGGTAAAAGCGGGTAACATCTTGGTTCGCCAAAGAGGCACCAAATTTCGTCCTGGTCGCAATGTAGGCATTGGCAAAGACCACACTCTTTTCGCTCTTACCGATGGAGTCATGACTTTTGAATTTGTCAATAAATCCAAAAAACAAATTTCTGTGGTTCCTCCCCAAACGGCTAACGCTTAGGAGCAAATGCGCTAAACAAAAGCGAAAAAACGTCTTGCTTTTATGGGAAATTGCTTTGATCTGATTTCTAGCACCCGAAAAGTGAGACGTTTCCATGCCCAACAAAAACAGAGATAAACTAGAAGATTTTATCAACTCCCTCAAAAGGAGCATCCATTCTTCCTCTAACAAGCAATCACAAAGAAAACTCTCGTCCATCCTCAAACAACTCGGCAACCCCAGAAGAAACCAAAAATTCATTGAACATTTCCACAAAAAATTACAAGAAAACCATATCGCTGTACAACCAAAATTAACCGTCACCATCCCCTTTGACTCCTACTTGGCATTCGAATGGACGCAAGTAGAAACAGCGCAAACCGCTGGCACAACAGAGAGCCGCGCAGACAAGCTAACCCTGCCGGAAGACTTTCTCTGCCACCTTTTCCGCTTCAGCCACGAGGCCGAGTACCAACGCCTGCAAGCCGCATTAGACTCGTACCTCCCCATAGCTCTATTTCTCATTCCTGGAGAGGAAAACTTCTTTGCGGAAGTGATAGAACAGACCCTTTCCTACGAATTGGTGCAAAAACGCCAGTACAGCGGCGATGACTTTTTCTCCAACGAGGTTTCCTATGTAGATGTCAACTTCACCGGCGACGATAGCGATACAAACGACGAAGGTGACAACAAGCAAAACGAACGCGAAATGTGGAATGTCGCCGAGTTCTACCAATTCCCACAGGATTTGATGCGCGACGTCATCTTAGGTGACTCTGGTATGGAACTTCTTGCTTCGGAAAACTTTGAAAAAAAACTGCAACGCCTGGCTCACTTTTCCAACAAGCACAACGACACCCCGTTCTTTCTCCTCTTCCACTGCCCTTCGCGGCAGGAAATGGAAAAAGCCAACAAACAAGACATTTTAGAACTGACCATCGCCAATGTAGCCCGCCGCTTGCCCAACGTTTTTCGTTTAGAATCCATCTATGACTCAGAAGATCAGATACCTGTAGAGAGCAAACAGCAGATCATCGAACACTTCCAGGTACTCTACGAAGTGCCAAGCTGGGAAGCCGACTTAGAATTAGAGCTATTCGACCTTGTTTCTGAGCTACGCCGCCTACAGTCACACGCCGAACACCGAATCCTTTTAGAGATGGAAACCGAAATCTTCCACATTCTCGATTGGGAAGACGAAAAAGACGAGCAGATCTATTTGAAGTATTTCAGCATCCGCTACCTGCATGAAACGCGCGGCTTTGCCTATAAAAAGATCAGTTCCAGCTCGTACGACAACCAAGTCTATGAGCAAAACAACGATAGCCTAGAATACGACAACATGCCGGATATAAACGCCAATTTTGAAGTGCTGGTTGAGATCACCACCCTGTTCAACCTAAACTTTGACAAGAACGTCTACCTCTCCTTCATCCAAAAATTCTCGCGTAAATTGCAGTTTTGGCAGCAGCACAGCAAAATCCACAAACAAGTGCAGGAGATCTACTTTGTCTTCCCCGGCTTTGAAATCGCGCGCAACTACTACCAAATCCAAAAGCTCCTCGATTTCTTCCATAGCAAAGTCGAGAGGCTATTCCAACGTAGCATCGCTTTGCGTGTCTTCACCCCCGACTACCTGACCCGTACACTCTTCGAAGTCGACTTCCGGCAGATCCGCAAGCAGCCCCTGCTACTTTCCGACGCGGCTCCTCCTGCCAGCCATGTCGAGGGCAGCAGCCAGAAAAACTACGAACTGGGCTTTGACGACGTCATCGGTTTAGCCGAGGAGAAGGAAACCCTAAACAACATCAAAAAACTACAAGAACAGGACTTCCGCATTGGCATCGGTGGCATCCTCTTCTACGGCCTGCCCGGCTGTGGCAAAACCTTTCTCGCACGCGCCTTTGCCGCCGAGATAAACCGCCACTTTTTCAGCTTTTCTCCAGCAGAACTCAGCAGCGTGTGGATCGGTCAATCGCAGAAAAACATCCGCAACATCTTTGCCCAGGCGCGCGGCAAGAGCCCCTCCCTGCTCTTCATCGACGAATTGGACAGCATCGGCATCGATAGGGACGCTGTGGCTCGCGGCGAAGCACACTCCGACCAAGCCGCAACGGTAAACCAACTGCTCATCGAACTCAACAATGTCTACGAAAAGAACATCTTAGTAGTGGCAGCAACAAACCGCCTCAGCTCGCTCGATTCGGCCCTCAAACGCTCCGGTAGGTTTGACCTAAAAATTCCTATCTTCCCGCCAAACGCTGCGGAAAGGGCGGCGATTTTTGCCTACTACATCGTGCGGATCAACGAAGAACTGATTGTCCGCGACAGAAAGGCCATGCCGCAGTACGAGAGTTTTTTCCAGGAACTGGGACAGATCTGCCAAGGTTTCACTCCAGCAGACATCCAAGCCCTGTGCAACCTGGTACGCATGGACTGCCTCTTAGAGAAGCCAGGCAGTTTTACAAACGAGTATTTCTTTGCCAAAACCAACCAGTTCCTCGAAAAAGGCCAGAGAAGCCTAAAGATCGAAGATGTCGAACGCTTTATCGAAGAGTGCAAACTCAACGACTACCACGGCAAAAAGCTGGACGATCTCGCCAAGGAATGGCTCTAGGAGGACTTATGCCCGAAGAATACATCATTGAAATGCAAGCTGTGCACAAAGCCTTTGGTGCGCGCAAAATCCTCAAAGGTATGAGTTTTTCCGTACGCAAAGGGGAAACTATGGTCATCTTGGGCCCTTCTGGGACAGGAAAGTCGGTCACCCTCAAGCACATCACCGGTCTGGTAAAGCCCGACGATGGCGACTGTGTGGTGTTTGGCAGCTCCATCGCCTTCTCGAAAGAAAAAATACGCAAGGCGATCCGTGCGCGCATGGGGGTTCTGTTCCAATCCGGCGCCCTCATCAACTGGCTCAGCGTCTACGACAACGTCGCCCTGCCCCTGCGCGAGCACAAACTCGCCAATGAGGGAGAGATCGAAACCAACGTCATGGAAAAGCTCCGCTGGCTCGACCTGGTGCACGCCAAGGACAACCTACCCGGTGCCATCAGTGGCGGGATGAAAAAACGAGCCGGTATCGCCCGCGCACTAACCACCAACCCGGAAATCCTCCTCTACGACGAACCCACATCGGGGCTAGATCCGGTGATGTCGAATGTCTTCAACGAACTCATCCTCCGTCTGCAAAAAGAGCTGTCGGTGACGTCGATTGTGGTGACCCACGATATGAACAGTGCCTATATGATTGCCGATAGGATCAGCTTTGTCTACGAGGGTGAGGTGGTGATGTGCGGCACGCCTAAGGAGATCCAGTCGTCTCCCAACCCGATAATCCAACAATTTATCCACGGCCACACCACAGGGCCAATGAACTTAGACCACTCTAAGAAGAAATAAGTTATAAAATGGTATAAAAAACTTACATCTTGTACTTTTTTAGAGCAGTTCTGTCCCAGGTGAATTTTCGTGCCAAAGCCTGTAGAATATTCTGTTTCGTATCGTAGAGGCTGGAAAACGCAAAAAGAAGCCCTGCCTAAAAATGTAGCAAGTACCTAGCCCAACTACGCAAATCAACTTGGCACGTATTTTGCTAATAGAGGGTAGGAGAAGAAAAAAATGACTAAGAATATAAAAATCGTCATGCTTGGAATCTGCTTTATGGCCGGGGGTCTTTTCGCACAAGACGCCAAAGCGCCAGAAAAGAAGTGGTATGACAAAGTTGAATTTTCAGGTTTCGTAGACGTTTATTACCAGTACAATACCAATAACAAACAAGGAGCGAACGTAGACGGTTCTAGACCTTTCACTACCTACAATAAACAGTTTGGAGTGAACTCGGTCGAGTTGGCTGTAGAAAAAGCGGCTGATAAAGAAAGTCCTTGGGGGTTTCGTATCAACTTCATGAACGGTCAAAACGCAATGTTCCAAGAAAATGGTTACACTACTACTAACCAAGTCTTCAATATGAACTTGTTGCAAGAAGGTTATGTCTCTTTCTACTTCAACGTTTTGAACGGTTTGACCGTTGATGTTGGTAAGATGGCTACACATATTGGATACGAGTTGATTGAATCTATGGACAACCCTAACTATACCATCGGTTACATCTTCTTTAACACCATTCCTTTCATCCATACTGGTGCGAGAGCAAGTCTTTCGATCAATGACAAATGGGGTTTTAACTTCTACCTTTACAACAGTGCGAAAGGAACTGGATTTAGTGAACCAACAGAAGCCAACCTTACTAATGGTAATGTGCATACATATGCTGATGGTCCTAATAAAGCAAGAGCGATTGGAACTCAGTTGAGTGGCGAACTTAGCAGCAAATTGAGCGTTGTATGGAACACAGTTTATGGTTCTGACAATGAAACTGCAAGAAGAAGCAACATGGACTATTTTATCCAACAAAATAATGCACAATTAGCTTCTAATACAAGGCCTAACAGTTGGAATCATGATTACTGGTTTGTGAATGAAATTATTCTTTCCATTTCTCCTACTGACAAATTAACAGTAGACTTAGATTGGACTTATGGAGAGAAGAAAGGTACAGATGCTGGTGCTAATGAAGGTGTAGATCGACAAGTAACTCTAGAAGATGGTAGCCAACCAACTTTACCATTAAACCGTGACGGTAGAAATGCTCGTACAATCTACAACACTTATGGTGTATGGGCAAAATATACCATCAATGATAAATTCTTACTTGCCTTACGTTATGAATACATAGATGATTCTAGAAATGGTGGTGCTTTAGGGACTTCAGGGAATATACCACAATTCCGTTACGATCTTCAATATATGAACTCAACCTTTGGATCTAAACAAAACTATGGTACACAAGTTCGTACCTTTACTGTCACTCCAACGTATAACTGGTCTGACAATATGATTATAAAGCTTGACCTTAGAAGAGACTGGGCGTTAGGCTATCAATTTGTTGACGAACAAGGTAGACCTGCTAGTTACCAAAATGGGGCAACACTTGGAATCGTTGCAAAATTCTAAGAGGAGAAACAAACAGATGAGAAAACACATGAAACATTTTACGTATACGATTCTATTTGCAGTTTTGGTTTTGGCAAATTGTGCCAGAACAACTGCGGAAAAAGATTTCGACGCTAACTCAGCTCTACTATCAGTATTGTTAGAGAGTAGTGGAACCCAGACAGATGCACAAAGAACTTGCCAAGCTACTGTTGTCAAAGCAAATGAATGTATAGCTCCAGGCTTCGGTTTTGATGCCTATAACTCTTGTCATTCATCAACTATTACAGGTACTGCTGCTGAATGGGACACCTTACTTACAGATATTAGCACTGCTATACACACTAATAGCTGCAATATTCCACATAAAAAGTATCAAGATACTAGTGGAGCTACTGGTGGTGCTTATAATGGACTTACCAACATTGAATACTTAAAAGGAAGAGGTACTGCAGCTCTTTAGATAGTATTTCCACAACTCAACTTTCCAAAAGCTCCTCCTCGTGAGGGGCTTTTTTTATATTTTTCCCCAAAACGGAAAAAAAGAATTGGCTAAGCATACGCTTCTAGATTACCGATATACATAACATTATTATCAAAGAGTAGGCATTATGAGAGTAAGGACATTCGCTTTATTTACACTAATATTTTCAACTGTACTGTTCGGGGTGACTCCTCCCAACATGGAGAATATGGGCAACTTGTTAGACGCCAACCGAGAAAACTCCGAATACATCAACGTCGTCATCAGCAACCTGACTTCCCCCAAAAAGTCCGACGATTCTGCCGATGCAGGCACGGATGCCAGTGCGGACGCAAGCTCCGACCAAGCAGCAAAAAAATCCGACGATTATGCTGCTCTCTTGCTCGCAGCCAACAAAAAAGACTTCGAAGGCCTGGCACACTACCTACGCGGCGACTACCGCGCAGCTTTCCGACCCATTCGCTCTGCCGAAGGCATCCTCGCAGAACTGTTCAAAAAGTCTAGCAACAAGCACCTAGACGACACGAGAAACCTCTTGGAGTACTGCAACGTCAAAATCGTCCGTACCAACGACCACACAGCAAAATACTACCTAACCATGGCAACCAGACACCTGCGCCAAGGAGAAGACCTCAATTCAAGAGGAACCAACCACTCTCCCTACCAGTACCGCAGAAAACTGGCACTCTTCAAAGGTTCCATCGAAGCGTCTCGTAGAGCGAGAAAATTCGCCATTGCCGCTCTGATTGAATACAAAACCGAAGACGTAGACAAGAAAGAATACGAAAAACTCACCTTTGACCAGTTTTTAGCCAACAAAGCGGTCATCTTCCCCCCTGAGAAGATCAACAACTACGACGCAATCAAGCAAAAGCTAGCGGTATACATCGAAAACAAAGAGTTCCCCAAGGTAGTCAAGTCACCTCTACGCAAGCAGGCAGACTCTCTCAACCTAATGGAAATCCACGATGACAACTTCCGCATCATCACCTACGAAAGAAAGTCCTTGCTAGACGGTGTTCTCAAAGAAGTGTCCTTTGAAAAAGACAACAAAACCGACGATGCTGCCAGCACAGATAGTGCAGACAAGCCAAGCGACGCAGCTGATACCCAATAATAGGCAAACCATCACACCCTCTCTAAAAAAAGTTTAGAGCGGGTGTAATTCCTCTTTACAAAACAAATCAAACAGGTTACACTTTACACTATGAAATACGCTATACTACCTCTTTTGCTAGTTTTTTCTTATTTGGATGCGTCAGGAATCATCCTGCAAAAACGCAAAATAAAAATCGAGAATCGTTTCCTCCAAATTGGCAAAGTATACAAGGGTTTGCCTTCCTCCGAAACCGACGCAGACTACAAAAAGTTAGAGGACACCCTAAAAAAATTGGACGACTCTTTCCAAACCGGCGAAAGAGAAAAACGCGGTCCCCTACTCACCGAAAGTAGACTGACTCTGAAGAAGATTGAAAAGGGCTACTCGCAGTTTCTCGACAACGAGGCCAAAGAACTCATCTCGCTCTATGTGGTCAACGCCCGCGAAAAGCTGAGCATTCCCAACAGCAATAAGAAGAAGTTAACTCCAGAAACCAAGGAAAAGATTGAAAAGGCCAACCGTGCCGAAGACTTCTTCCGTATGGCCAAAAGAGAGCGTTCCGCCGGACACCGCTACACCACCAACCGAAATTATTTTTTCAGCATCCACCAATTCAAACGCTCCATCGAATACTCCATCAAAGCCATGCAAGAAGCTGGCGTAGACGTGCCAGAGAAGTACAGCAAAGCAGCTAAGGAATGGAGTGGCAAAGGCGAAGAAACAGCAGCCAGCGGCGGAGATGCCAAAGCAGGTGCAGACAAATCCTCCACCTCCCCCTAAATCCCCCAGAGGGGGACTTATCTTATCCCCCCTCTGGGGGCTAGGGGCTACAGCGGACTCTTAATCTTATTGATCGTAGGGTTCGCGACCTTCTTGTATACAGAAGTGGTAGCGCGGCTTTTGTGACCCAACAGAGCCTGGATATTGGCTAAGTCCACGCCGTTTTCCAGCAGATGCGTAGCAAAGGAGTGGCGTAGGGTCTGGAGTGCGACTTTCTTTTTGATACCCGAAGCAACGACTGCGATGTTGAAAGCAGCCTGTAACGACCTGGGCGCAAGTGGTTTGTTGTCACCAGGGTAGTTGGATTGGAACAAGAATTCTGTCTTCTTCTTATCGACTACAAAAGATTTTAGGTCGTTCAACAAACGTTCTGGTAGAAGAGAATGACGGTCCTTTTTGCCCTTACCTTTGCGGATACGGATGGTCAGACTCTCCATATCTACATCATTGACCTTAAGGTTCAGGACTTCCGAAAGGCGCAGTCCAGAACCATAGACCAGAGCTACCATGGTTCTGTGCTTGAGATTCATCATGTTTTGCAGGATCTTTTCGACCTCTTCTTTGGTGAGAATTTCAGGAACCAACTTGTTTTTCTGTACCTTTTCGAAGAACTGGAAGTCAAGCTCACGGTCCAAAATTTCGCGGAAATAGAGTTTCAAAGCAAAACGGTAGCTGCGTAGGGTAGAATAGGCAACTTCCTTTTCCTTCATCAAATGGGTAAAAAAGGCTTTGATATCATCGTTGTTCAACTCCTGGATCGGTTTTTGCCAGTTGTTTAAGGCATAGGAGTTGGTCATACGGATGCATAGGGTATAGCTGTGGAATGTTTTTTCTTTGTAATTTTTCTCCACCAAAAGGTCTTTGAAGCCCTGGAAATTCTCAATGGCCTGTTCGGATTTGGCCCTGTCTTCTTGCTTTTTTTTCGCTTTTTTCTCACGGATTTCTTGGAAAATGGGACGTTTCAAATTCTTGCGTAGGTAGTACGCCTCTAGTATTTTAAAATCTTCTGAGCCAGGGATGATCTCCTTTTCTTGCAAAAACTCGCGGATCTTGGTATTTGAAATAACACGCGCGTTTCTGTCAAAATGAGTTTCTAAAGCTCTGATTACTTTATGCTTATGTTCACTGGGGTTTTTTGCCATAATATGATAGCCTGCACAATCCAATAACACGTCAAGTGCTATTTATTTTTTTCTTAATTTTCAAGGAAACACCCTTTAGAGCTATAGCGAGCAGTACTTTCGAAGTTTTGACATTCGAAAAAAAAGCCCTGCTATAGTTTCAAAAAGGATAATATACCACTCCTAGGAGAATCGTTATATTCGAAAGTACAAAAATTATAACCAGTATTATTTCGAATGTATTTCGAAAAGAACAATTTCTTATAACAACTAGCTGTTAGGTGTCTCTCGTCATCTCGATACAAAATTTATTGCAGTTGCAATAAATTTCACTCGATGAACAGGATTGTTCTGCGGCCGCGTTTTATTGTTGATCCAGCGTACTAGAGGAAAAGGATCGGTGCTATGTTGCATTCTTACGAACCGGAGAAGCTCTTAAATAGAAATGTAAAACGAGACTTTTTTCGCAAACTCTTTCTCCGTAGCCTCATCTCCCTAGCGATTGCCTTTACCCTCTACCTAGCAACCGTGACGTTTTTGGTATTCCCGGTCAAAGTTGTCAGCCACGCCATGAAACCCAATTACGAGTTCGATTCAACGGTCTATGTAAGCCCGCGCTTCTCCTACGCTTCCCTGGCTATTGGCGATGTCATCCTCATCCGCCACCCCTACCAAAAGGACAAACTATTTCTCTCGCGCATCGTCGGCAAAGCAGGGGACAGCATAGAAATCCGCAACAAAAAGGTACTCCGCAACAGACAGACCCTCCAACTCAAAACAAAGGTCATCCATACCGACAAACGAGCCGCTCTGCCCACCAGCATATCCACACGCGACCGGCAGAAAAAGGCCAAGGTAGGCGCGAAGCAGTTCTATGTCCTCTCCGACAACCGCGACGAAGCCTTCGACTCGCGCGAAATGGGAGCGGTACCGCTAGAGCAGGTTGTGGGCAAGGTGGTTTTTTAATTTTCGATTGGAAAATTATGGCAGGTGCGAGAAAAGGGTTCAGGAAAAAAAAATGCAACTTAGCGCAGAAGACATTGTAAAAATTTTTCAAGACTCGGTAGTCGATTGGCACAAACAGGAGAGCATCCACGCCAATCCCTACCCAGAAGACTCCGTTTCGTACCTCATCTACCACAAAAACCAGATCGACTCCGAACAGTGGAACATGGAAGACATCATCCGCATTCCCGATCTAGAGGTCGACCGCTTCATCGCCACCAAGAGAACCATCGACAAACTCAACCAACAGCGTGTCGATACCGTAGAAAAGCTCGACGACTACGTCTACAAGCTCTACAGTTCGGTAGAGAAAAGCCCAGATGCCAAGCTCAACTCCGAAACCCCGGCTTGGCTCATCGACCGCATGAGCATCTTAGAACTCAAGATCTACCACATGCAGGAGCAAACCGAAAGGACAGACGCCTCTGCCGAACATACCGCCAATTGCCAGAACAAATTGGACATCCTACTAGAACAGAGAAGCGACTTAACGCAGTGTCTCAAGGAAATGATACAGGACTTGCAAGCGGGTACAAAGTATATGAAAGTCTACCGCCAGATGAAGATGTACAACGACAAAAACCTCAACCCATCCCTCTACCAACAGTCCAACAAATGATATGAACATACTCGTAATGAGATTTTCTGCAATGGGGGATGTGGTACTACTGACACCAGTCCTCAGTGCCATTGCAGCCGAGCACCCCAGCCTCCAAATCACCTTTGTCACCAAGGGTGCCTACATCCCCTTCTTCTACAACATCCCCAACGTCACAACCATCGGCTACAACATCCAAAAGTACCGCGGCATACGCGGAATCTGGCGTTTCTACCAGGAGATCAACAAGCTGGGGCCGTTTCACAAAATTCTCGACCTACACTCCAGCCTGCGCAGCCGCATCCTCAGCCTATTCTACAAACTCAACGGCGTTCCCTCGTTCCGCATCACCAAGGGAAGGCGGGAAAAGCTCAAACAAACGCGCAAAAAGAACAAGGTCTTGGTCAAACTGCCACACGCGGTGGATAGGTACCTGCGCGTCTTTGAAAAGGCCGGCTTTGACACCAAGATCCGCCGCGGCCCGTGGATCAACGTCAACCTAGAATCCAAACTGAAAGCGGAGAGCTTCTACAAATCGCTGGCCATCCCCAAAAAACGCGACTCCCTACGCATCGGCTTTGCACCCTTTGCCGGACACGCCTTGAAAGTATGGCCGTTCTACAAGTCGATCGCCCTACTCAAGTCGCTACGCAAAGAATTTCCCAACGCACACATCTTTCTCTTTGGCTCCCCCGCAGAAATCGCCAAACTAGACGTCCTCAAAGAGGGCATCGAACGCTGCTACATCGTCCGAGGCGACACCGTCGGCGGACTCCAGGGCGAACTTGGAGTGATGGAAAAGCTAGACATCCTCATCGGCATGGACTCTTCCAACCTGCACATCGCCTCACTGCTCAACATTCCGGTCATCGGCATCTACGGCACCACCCACCCCTACTCCGGCTTTGGCCCCTTCCGCCAGGAGGAAAGCGGCGTTTTGCAAGTCGAGAACCTGAAATGCCGGCCGTGCAGTATCTATGGCAACACCACCTGCTACCGCAAAGACTTCGCCTGCATGGAGTTGATTGACCCGATGGACGTAGTCAAACGCCTTAAGAAAATCCTCGCACGTAAACTGAAAAAATAGCATTTTTTTTGAATTCTGGCAGACATTTTTTCCAATCTTAGATTGACAAATCTTTGTAACTTTGCTATATTTTTCCGTAATGGGTGGTTTAAACCACCCGTTACGGAAAAAGAATGTAATTTCCCCAATCTTTTGTAGGGGGACGAAAGAGGCAAAAC